>NZ_JBFUGJ010000051.1:0-26168 GCF_056402975.1 Mesorhizobium sp. P3_A9
CTGACGACGCGGCGCGGCGGGCCGGTATCCGGCCCGCCGGCCGTATCGCGAAGGGAACCGTGGCAGGGCTGGAGTCGTTTCGCTTCCTGATTGTTCTGATTGTTGAAACAAACTGCGAAAGCGAATGATGAGCTCCACCACTCTCTCCGATGCCCGATGGCTGCATGCCGTTGCGGCGGCCGCGTTCCTGGCAGCGAGCCTGCCTCAGGCCGCGTTGAACGCGCAGGGCCTTGAAAGCCCGGAGACTGTCGACCGCATCGTCGGCTCGCAAATCAACGAGGAACAGGCCAAGACGACAGCTGAAATCGGAAAAGTCAGTTCGGCGATCGACCGCACGCGTGACAACATCGGCACGGTGCGCAAGACCTCCAAGCTCGATAAGGTCGACATCGTGTTCCTGACCGACTCGGCGCGCAGCGAAGGCGGTCCGCCGGCAATCATCCAGAACAAGGTCCGGCAGCATCGGGACGATGTCGCGGAATTGCGCAAGGAGATCGAGGCCAACGCCCTGCTCTTCAACGCAATCGATTCGCGGCGCGTGGCTGCGCAGGACATTCTCGCCGTCGAGTTCGACGACCCCGGAAAGATCGTCATCTATGCGGCCGCCAAGCCGTCGAACTGAGCCGAAAGCAACGCTCGCTTTCGGGTTTGCCCCGAAGCCGGTCGCCATCCTTACGCGCCAGGCATGAGACGCCACCGGTCTCACAGCTTGCCCATCACCTTCTGCTGGAACCCATAGACCTCGCGTTTGCCGCCAAGCGGCACCAGCGTCACGTCGCGTTCTTGTCCCGGCTCGAAGCGCATGGCGGTGCCGGCGGCGATGTCGAGGCGCATGCCGCGCGCTCGTTCGCGGTCGAATTTCAGCCCCTCATTGGTTTCGAAGAAATGGTAGTGGCTGCCGACCTGGATAGGCCGGTCGCCACTGTTGGCGACTTTCAGGGTGATGGTCGGCAAACCCTTGTTGAGCTCGATGTCGCCTTGAACGGGGATGATTTCGCCGGGGATCATCTGAGATCACACGACGCCGAAGGCGAGGCCGACGCCGATCGCCGCGCAGGCAGCGCCCGCGACACGAGCCAGACCACGGAACCTGAGACCGAGGCTCAGGCCAGCGGCGATGCCGGTGGCATGAAGCAGCGCGGTGGCGACGGCAAAGCCGGCCATGTACTCGAGCCCGCCGGCATTTTCCGGCACTTCGGTGCCATGGGCGTGACCGTGAAACAGCGCGAACAGGCCGATGATGGCGACACCGGCCGAGACGGGCAGATCGATGGCCAGCGCCACCAGCAGGCCAAGCGCCACGACGGAGGCGAGTATGCCCGGCTCGACGAAGGGCACCGGCACWTGCRSCATGCCAAGGGCASCRCCGCCCAGCATGACCCCGACAAAAGCAGCCGGCCACGCCCAGATCGCCCTGCCGCCCTTGAGGGCCGCCCACAGGCCAACGGCGATCATCACGGTCATATGATCAAGGCCGGACAAGGGATGCATGAAGCCGGCCGTGAAGGACGACGTCGTACCGATGCCGACATGGGCGTAGGCGGGCATGGCCGCAGCCAGAAACAGGATCGCCGAGAGGGACAGTCGTTTGGCAGGGATCATTTCTATTTGCCTTCCGTTTCCAGTATCACGGTATTCATGCGGCTCTGCGCGGGCCGCAGCCCTCGGCCTTGAGGACGCGCTTGGTCGAAGCCGGATATTTTTTCAGCATCGCGGCGGGACGGGTCGGCCGGGCCGAAAAATTGCCGCCGCAATTGGGGCAGACGCCGTCCAGCACATGTTCCACGCAATCGGCACAGAAGGTGCACTCGAAGGTGCAGATCAGCGCATCCGCCGCCTCGGGCGGCAGGTCCTTGTCGCAGCACTCGCAGTTTGGCCGCAGCTCAAGCATCCCGGTCTCCTCACCTGATGGGYTCGTGCACGGTSACCAGYTTGGTGCCGTCGGGRAATGTCGCYTCRACCTGCACGTCRTGGATCATTTCGGCGATGCCTTGCATCACCTGCGCGCGGGTGACGACATGGGCGCCGGCCTCCATCAGGTCGGCGACCGGGCGGCCGTCGCGAGCGCCTTCGACGACGAAATCGGTGATCAGCGCGATCGCTTCCGGATGGTTGAGCTTGACGCCGCGCTCCAGCCGCTTGCGCGCCACGATCGCCGCCATGGCAATCAGCAGCTTGTCTTTTTCCCTCGGCGTCAGGTTCATGCGGTTTCCAAAGATGAGGCAGACAGGATCACAGTGACCATAATTTGGGCAGCCCCGCCTTTCCGTTGAGCAATCCGACAAGCGGAACCAGCCGCTGGCGCAGGTGGTAGCTGTCCACGGCGTAAAGCCTCGCAAGAAGCTTGCCAGTTGCCTTGGCACTCCAGGCACTGGCGCCGCCCTGGTCGCCGACGATCTCCCGGACCGGGTCGAGCAAAGCCTCGGCCCGCGTCGACACCAGCAGCAGCGTTGCCACCGCGATTGCGCCGCCGGCGCTGGCCGCGCGTGCCAGGGCACCAGTGATGTCGGGCCCGATGCGAAAATCCTCGGCATGGATGAGGACACCATCCCTGCGAACACGCCAGCGGTCGTGGAAAGTGCCCTGCGCGGCGCGTTCGCCCATGGCCAGGCGACCGAAGACAGTGGCCTCCAGCACCAGCGCCTCGGCCCCCGCTGCAAGCTCGACATCCAATGTGCGGGCAAAGGCCGCCCGGTCGAAGACGATGGTTTCTTGCGGCAGCCAGGCGATGCGGCCGTTTTCGCCGACGCTCAGCCTGACCCGCACCTGGGCATGGTCGGATGCGGCGCGATAGACCTTCTCGCAGGCCTGGGTCGTTATCGACACCGAGGCTCCTGCACCGACATCCACATCCCAGCCGATGCGGTCGCCGCCGGTCAATCCGCCGGCGGTGTTGATCAGCACCGCCTCCAGCGGATCGGCCGAAACCGCCGGCAGCCTTATCTTGGCGGAGCCGTCCTGGTAGAGGCGCCGCAGCCGCGTGCGGCCGTCCGCGCTGGCGCAGCCCAGCYGCGCCAGACCCGCGGCGCGCTGAGCCAAAGGGGCCGAAAACTTGGTATATTCCATCGTATCCACCCCGTCAGGTTAAGCACTGTGGCGGTTTTGTCGACATATAGCTTGTTGCTTGATGGCGTTTCCGTTTCTATAGAGAGAGCCACCTCGGTACGGTCAGGCGATGCTTGGCGGAGGTAGAAGGCGACGATCGCGGCCTGATATCGAGGACAAGAAGGCGCTGTTAAGTTGGCGTCGGGAAACGAAAAGTGGGGAAGAGACCGAATGGCCGACCAACTGGCAGCGGATATCATCGAAAAGATCAAGGCCCATGCCGAGCCGGGCGGTGAAGAAATCACCACCGGCACCGAATTGACGTCGCTCGGCATCCATTCGCTCGAGCTGACCGAGATCATCTTCGATCTCGAGGAGCAATATGGCATCGAGATCGAGATGAATACGGTCGATGCCTGGAGCAATCTGAAGAATGTCGGCGACATGGTCGAGGCCGTTCGCGCGCTGATCGCCAAAAAAGCCTGACCGAATRCTGAAACGCGTCGTCATCACCGGTCTTGGCGGGATATGCGGGCTCGGCACCGATGTGCCGGCCATCTGGGGTGAGATGCGTGCTGGCCGTTCGGCGATAGGTCCGATCGAAAATCATTCCTTGCACGATCTGAAGGTCAGGACCGGTTGCGAGATCAAGGCGCTGCCCGATCACGGCATCGAGCGCAAGCAGCTGGTGTCGATGGACCGCTTCAGCCTGCTGGCCACGATTGCCGCCCGCGAAGCCATGCGGCAGTCCGGATTGGCTGCGCACGCCGACAACACCTACCGTATGGGAACCATTGTCGGCGTTGGCGTCGCCGGATTCGAGACGGTCGAGGAGAACTATCGCGCCATCCTGGTCGAGGGCAAGAATCGCGCCGGGATCTTCACCGTGCCCAGGGTCATGCCGGGCGCCGCCGCCGGCCAGGTCAGCATGCATCTAGGCCTGCGTGGGCCGGTCTTCGGCGTTACGTCGGCCTGCTCGTCGGCCAATCATGCCATCGCCTCGGCGGCGGACCAGATCAGGCTCGGCCGCGCCGATGTCATGGTCGCCGGCGGCACCGATGCGCCGCTGGTGTGGGGCGTGCTCAAGGGCTGGGAAGCGTTGCGCGTGCTGTCGCCCGACACCTGCCGGCCGTTTTCGGCCGACCGCCAGGGGCTGGTGCTCGGCGAAGGCGCCGGCATGGCGGTTCTGGAAAGCTACGATCACGCCATGGCGCGTGGCGCCACCATTCTCGCCGAAATCGCCGGCGCCGGCCTTTCGGCCGATGCCTCCGACATCGTCGCTCCGACCGTAGAGGGACCCGAAGCGGCGATGCGCTTCTGTCTTGCCGATGCCGGGCTCAATCCCGAGGACGTCGATTATCTCAACGCCCACGGCACCGGCACCAAGGCCAACGACCAGATCGAGACCACCGCGATCAAGCGCGTCTTTGGCGAGCATGCGCGCTCGCTGTCGATCTCCTCGACCAAGTCGATGCATGCCCATTGCCTGGGCGCGTCGGGCGGACTGGAGATGATCGCCTGCGTCATGGCGATCCGCGAAGGCGTCGTGCCGCCGACCGCGAATTACCGCGAACCCGATCCCGATTGCGATCTCGACGTGACGCCCAATGTGGCGCGCGAGCGCAAGGTGCGCGCCGCGATCAGCAACGGTTTCGCCTTCGGCGGCACCAACGCGGTGCTGGCGTTCAAAGCGATCTGAACCCAGGCGGGGTCACCAACGCCTCAGGCGGTTACCACCGCCCCGGGCGGTTACCACCGCCCCGGGCGGTCTTGAGCGCGCTTGACCATCCGCCGCGTTCGATCCGGTTGACTGTCCGTGCATGGCGAAACTGTCGCCGCCATATTGATCACACCCGGCCGCGCGCCTAATTCTTTGCAGACCCGCCAGCACTGCGCCCTCTGCGCGCATCCCCATTCAGGAGTTACCATGGCCGACCTGTCCGCCTTTCCGATCACCGCGCGCTGGCCAGCCAAGCACCCGGACCAGATCCAGCTCTATTCGGCAACGACGCCGAACGGCGTGAAGGTCTCGATCGCCCTGGAAGAGATCGGCCTGCCCTATGAGCCGCACCTGGTCAACATCGGCAAGGATGAAAGCTGGACGCCGGAATTCCTGTCGCTCAATCCCAATGGCAAGATMCCGGCGATCATCGATCCGAACGGTCCGGACGGCAAGCCGATCGGCCTGTTCGAATCCGGCGCCATCCTGCTCTATCTCGCCGAAAAGACCGGCCTGCTCATGCCTGTGGACGCGGCGCGGCGCTACGAGACGATCCAGTGGGTGTTCTTCCAGATGGCGTCGGTCGGGCCGATGTTCGGCCAGGTCGGCTTCTTCCACAAATTCGCCGGCCGCGAGATCGCCGACAAGCGGCCGCTGGAGCGCTATCGCGACGAATCGAGGCGGCTGCTCGGCGTGCTTGATCGCAGGCTCAAGGGCCGTAAATGGATCATGGACAATGACTATACCATCGCCGACATCTCGCTGCTCGGCTGGGTGCGCAACCTGATCGGCTTCTACGAAGCACGCGACCTCGTCGGTTTCGATGATTTCGCCAATGTCGCTGCATGGCTGGAGCGCGGCCTGGCCCGGCCGGCGGTGCAGAAAGGCCTGACCATTCCAGCAAGGGGCTGAATGCCCCTCGCCATAGGCGATTGCTTTGGCGGGCCTACTCTAACTAAGCAGCCTGTGCTACTTCGCCTTGGCTTTCGAACCGCCTCTGCCCATCACGGAGGCTGCGAGCGAAGCAGCGCCGCGCGCGGTTGCGACCACGGCGCCGGCTGCAATATTCGCCGCCGTCCGAACAGCACCGGGTTTGGCCGGCGCGGGTTTGCGCGGGCTGGCGGTCTTCGCGGCCGCGACGACCTTCCTGGGTGCGGCCTTGCCGAAAGCGCCCTTGGCGTCTTTCGAGCGTTCGGCGATCGCTGGGCCAGCACCGGCCTTCGCCTGAGTTGCCTTCGCAGGCCTCGTCTTTGCGGGTTTTTTTGCGTTGGTTGCCATTGGAAAATCCCTTACGCCGAACAAACGGGTTGTCAGGCATAACGGCGTGAAACTCTTAAGGTTCCCGTCCAAAAATACCGAAAATTAAGCGTGTTAACCAATGACCAGGTCGGCGGCCCGGCGCCGGGCCAGCACGCGCTCGATGTTGGGCATGTCATTGGAGGCGATCCAGGCGCGCGCATCCTCGTCGGAACGGCCATGGCCGTGCCAGCGCTCCATCAGGCGGCGCTCGAGTTCATTGCGCGGCACGTCGACGAAGATCGAGAAATCGAACAGCGGCGCCAGCCGCGACCACGGCTCCTCGTCGAGAAGCAGGTAATTGCCTTCGACCAGGATGAATTTGGTCTCGGTGCTGACGATTGCCGCGGCGGCGCGCGACAGTTCCATGCCGCGGTCGAAGACGGGAATGGCGATGTCGGGTTCAACGGCCCGGATGCGCTTCATCAGGGTTTCGAAACCGGCGAAGTCGAAGGTTTCCGGTGCGCCCTTCCTCGCGCGCAGCCCGCGTGCGTTGAGCACGATGTCGTCATAGTGGAAGCCGTCCATCGGCACGACTTCCACCGCCCCTTCCGGCAAAAGGTCATGCAAGCCGGCCGACAGCGTCGATTTTCCCGACCCCGGCGGCCCGGCAATGGCGACAATGAAGCGCTTTGCCTTGCCGGCGCGCTTGAAGATGGTGGCGGCGAGGTGGGCGATTTCGGACATAGGGGCCTCACTTGCCCTGATAACAGGCACGATGTTCCGCCGCATCTTGGCGGCAGTCGGTGGAAATTTCAAACCCCGCGCTCGCGCAATCCCCGCTCTAGCCGGCGACAGGCTGACCAATGCGCAGGAACGCGCTGTCGAACGGCACTTCACTGGTCGAGCCGCCGGCCGAGAGCCGCATCTGGCCATCGGCCGTGGTGATTTCCTGCGGCGGTTGGCCACCGGAGAGCGGAATGGCGCCGATGACGTGGCGGAACGAAAAGCTGCGGCCTTCACCGAGGGCAAAGGCGGTTGCCACGCCTTCGCGCTTCAGCCAGTTGTCGCCGATCGATGCGGCATGGCCGACAGCGGCGCGACCGTCCTCGATGCCGAGCACGCCCAGGTGACGCCCGCTCCAGGGCGCGTAGTCGCGCCCGCCATTGCTGAGCCACAGCATTGTGATCGGCAGCTCGGCCGGGTTTTTCAGCACCAGCACCAGATCGTCCTCGGCCTGGCGCGCCAGCGCCGTCCAGCCCGGTCCGCCATGGTCGGCCTCGACCAGGGTGATGAAATCCTCGCGCCGGTCGTCCATGCGGTATTGCGTCAAGTCGGCCGTGCCGCCGGCGGCGGTGGGAAAATGGTTGAGGTCCGTGGACCGCGCTGGATAGGCCAGCATGAAGCGGCCACGCGCGGGATCGGACTCCAGCGGATCGTCCAGCGTTGCGGCGAACCGCTTGCGCGAAAAGGCCAGTCTGCCACCGCCTTTCATCACCGTCATCGGGTGATGGGCGACGGAGATTGCGCCGGACCCGCCGGAAAACACATGTTCCTGATAGAGGAAGGGATGGCCGTCGATGAGTGTAAAGATCTTGTCGACGCTGGCGCCCATGACCGTGTGCCGCAGCCGGAAGACCGCGCGCCAGCCGCCATCCGTCGCGCCGCTCTCGGTGACATCCCAGGCGCTGTTGGCGGTCCAGCCATGCAGCGGCGCCTCCTCGACATCGCTGCGCGAAAACGGCGCGCAGAGGAAATCGCCGGACAGCCGGACGCTGCCTTGCGGCAGGTCCTGCGGCAGCGTCTCGCCTGCGTCGACCCAGGGCGCGCGGTGCAACGGCTTCAGCTGGCGCCCGCCACTCTCGACGACCATGTCGGCGATGTGGCCGACGGTGAGATCGAGCGAAACCGAAATACCCCGGGCCTTGATCGTGCTGATGGTCATTGCGCTCTCACCGATTCTGAAGCCGGAAACAGAACCTGTTTGGCGTCCGTTGCGCAAGCACCGCAGCTCGCATTTCGCATCAGCTACTGCCGCTTGTATTCCCGCACCGGCGATTTCGTGCCGTCGGTGTAGGTGACCTGCACCGACATCGATTTCACGCTGTCGGCGACCTTGAAATAGCCCTTGGCGTCGTAGGGGATGGCGTAGGGGTCCTTCTTGTCGCAAGGCGGTATCTCGAGCGACTTGTCGAGCGCGGCGCCGTTCAGGCTGTAATGAACCTCCTTGATGGCGCAGCGGTAGGACAGCATCTGCGTGAAATAGACCAGGCCGTGATTGCCGCCGGAGTCGAAGGCGATCCACGACGTCCAGAACTGGTCGAGGATCTGCTTGTCACCTTGCTGCAGGGCGGCATCCGGATCGAAGCGTATGTCGAACGGGCCGGTCTCGCGGCCTCTGATGTCGAGATACTTGATCGCGATCGTGGTCGCCGTGGTGCTGTCGGGCAATTCGAAGCTCGGATTGGCCATCGGCTTGCCGGTGGTCTGGTCGTTCATCGCCAGGAAGCCGGTGTCGGTGAAGGGACCGCTGCTGCCGAGGCGCCAGGAGATCGCGGTCGCCGGCTCGGGCAGCGAAATGGTCATCGACCAGCCCTGGTTGGAGCGCATCGGCGTCAGCGAAGGCGCAAAGCGCGCGGGGTCGAGCACGTCGCCAAGCGCCGCCAGCCGGCTGCGGCTGCGGTCCAGCCAGTCGGCSARCTGCGTCTGGTCGACGAAATATTTGAGCAGCCCGCCGTCCTTTTCGTAGGAGACGAATTTGGTCAGCGCCTGGGCTTCGTTGCGCTTGTCGGCCAGCGTCTGGCTGCCGAGGCGGTCTTCCGAAAACTCCTGCGCCTTGAGGTAATAGGCCGGCGCGTAGTCGGGATTGGCCGCGATGAAGGCGTTGAGCTTGTCGAGCCGCTGCGCATCGTCGAACTGCAGCAGGTGGACCAGCTTGATCGACGGCGCCTTGGCCTTCTCCGCCAGTTGCCCGAACACTTCGCGGGCGCCAGCCTTGCCGTCCTGCACCCGAAGCAGCGTGGCAAAGCGCGTATAGGGGTCGATGGCGTCGACGTCGAAGCCGGCAAAGGCGAGGTAGGAGCGCCGCGCGTTGAGCATGTCGCCGGACAATTCGTAGACGCGGGCATTGTGGTAGAACTCATCCGGCCGCTTCGGCTCGGCGATCGCCCCGCCCTGCGCCGCCAGCTGGGCAAACCCCTTGGCGATGGTGTCGATCGAGGCGGCGATCTGTTCGGTCGTCGCCTGCAGTTTTTCCGTCTGGGCCTGCTGCTGTTGCTGGCCGGCGGCGAGCGTCTCGGTCGTCTGCTTGACCGCCTCGACTGTCTTTTGCGTCTGCGCCCCCTGCTGCGTCTGTTGCTGCTGGGCGGACGCGATCTGGTCGGTCTTCTGCGCCACCGTGTCGGTCGATTTCTTGACCTCTTCGACGGTTTTCTGCGTCTGCGTCACCGTCTGCTCGATCTTCGCCACCTTCTCAGTGACGATGCCGATCGACTGCTGCAGCTGCGCGATTGCCGGCACCAGGCCAGCGATCACCCCGTTTTGCGAATTGGTCTCCTGCTGCACCGCATAGACACCGCCGGCGACCGCCGCCGCACTGGTGGCGAACACCAGCGCCGGCAGCGCCTTGGCCGCCAGCACCAGCCGCAGCACGATGGCAATGGCGATGATGGCCGCCGCTACCGCCGCGACCAGCGCGATATAGGCGGCGAACGGCGCCAGCGGATTGAGCACGTCGCCAACGGCGCCGCTGATGAAAGCGACGCTGCCGGCCCATTTGCCGGTGCGGCTAAGCGATGCCTTGATAAGCGAGGGCGCTGCGCCCCCGGCCCCGATGTCAGTCATGCCACCCCCCAAGCCAGCCGATACCACGCCCCTTCCCACAGGAAACGCGGTTTTGGCAAGGAAAGACAGGAAACGGGCGATTTCGGGGCGGCCTCGCAGGCTTTTCCTCGCCCCTGCCGAAGGCGGGGGAGAGGTGGCCGCGAAGCGGCCGGAGAGGGGGCCTTCGTAGGGCGCCGTCCGTTAAACGTTCCGATCATCTGTCGCTGTCGGCGCAGCCCCCTCTCCGTCTCGGCTTCGCCGAGCCACCTCTCCCCCACTTTTGTGGGGGCGAGGAACCCAAGTCCTGCGAGGGCTCGACAATCCCTTGTATGACCGCCATTAACCAAATGGACGCATCAGTCGCGTTACGTTAGCTTCGCCTCATCTCAGCAACAGCATCGCCAGAACAGTCCTGCCCTTGTCCAACCTGCGTCCCTTTCCGCTCCTCCAGAGAGTTTTCGTCGCCCTCGGCCTGTTGCTGCTGGTCGCCGGCTGCTCGACCACGACCCCGCCGGACTCCGTGCTGACCGTGCCGGCGCCGCCGCAGAAATATGCGGCTATCGTCGTCGACGCCAAGACCGGCAAGCAGATGTTCGAGGTCAACTCGACGGCGCAGCGCTATCCGGCCTCGCTGACCAAGATGATGACGCTCTATCTGCTGTTCGAGGCGATGGAGTCCGGCCGCGTCACCAAGGAAACGCAGATCCCGGTCTCCGACCACGCCGCCTCGCAGCCGCCGACCAAGATGCGCTTCCGGCGCGGCGAGACGATCGATGTCGATTCCGCCATCCGCGCCATCGTCGTCAAATCCGCCAATGACGTGGCGGTGGCGGTCGGCGAATATCTCGGCGGCTCGGAAGACCAGTTCGCCGCCATGATGACCTCCAAGGCGCGCTCGCTCGGCATGTCCAGCACCACCTTCCGCAACGCATCCGGCCTGCCCGACGACAGCCAGATGACGACGGCGCGCGACATGGCGGTGCTCGGCCTGGCGCTGCGCCAGCGCTTTCCCCAGCATTTCCACTATTTCTCCGAAAGCGACTTCATGTTCCGCGGCAGATTGGTGCGCGGCCACAACGACATGCTCGGCCGTGTGCGCGGCGTCGACGGCATCAAGACCGGCTACATCAGGGCGTCGGGCTTCAACATCGTCACCTCCTACAATGCCGACGGCCGCCAGCTGATCGTGGTGGTGATGGGCGCCGACTCCGCCCGCCAGCGCAACGACCATGTCGAGGCCCTGATCCAGCGCAGCCTGTCGCCGACGACAGATGGAACCAAGACCAGACTGATGTTTGCCGAGCAGCAGTGAGGAGTGAGCCGCGAGGAGCGGAGCCACCCCTCGCTTCGTCATCCACGGGCGGAGCAAGGAGCGCAGCGACGCAGCGCAGACCCGAGGATCCATGCCGCGACCTCCGAGCGCTGCCACGGTTCAGAATTCTGCACCGCTGCACCCTTCGACCAAGGTCGCGGCATGGATCCCAGGGTCTCCGCGACGCCGCTGCGCGGCTGCTTCGCCCTAGGATGACGAAGTTGGGGACGCCTCGGCCAATCGTGAATGTCCTTGATAGCCCAGCGCGATGAACCCGTGAAACGCCCCCAAAGAACCCGCAGCCGGCTATTGTTTCACGACTGTCACGCAATCGTTGGGAAGCCATGGCATAGGCTGCGAAAACCGACGGTGGATATGCCCCGCCACCTCGGCGTATCCTCATATTCAGCGCCACAGCAGGAGCCCGCACCATGAGCACTGTCCCCAAAACGCCAGAGCAGAAGGCGGCGGACAATGAGAACGACAGCGGCGGCGAATATTTCGAGGCGCCGACCACTGAACAAGACCTGCACGAGGTTTCGGACGAGCATTTCGACACGCCCGAAGTGCCGGACTCCGAACCATCAGGCCCCGGCGCATCGCGGATAAAGGCCAGGAAAAAACCGTCGGCGATCTCAGGCCGCAAATTCCGCAAGCGCGATCTCGTGCGCATCGACACGCTGCGCCCAAGCCTCGCCGACCGCATTCATTCGGACCACCCGGACCTGCCCAAGGGCGCCCGCATCAGCCGCGAGGAGCTCGGCCGCTACCGCATGCGCTACATGGAGGAACTGCTGCAGCAGGAGCACGGCGAATTCTCCGAGCTCGACCGCCAGGTGGTGGAATCGATCGCCCGGCAGGACACGATTTCCGAAAACTCGGAGGAGGAGTTCGAGGAGCACCGCACGTTCCCCGACCGCGTCTCCGACAACATGGCCGCCTTCGGTGGCAGCTGGTGGTTCCTGATCTCCTTTGCCAGCGTGCTGCTGGTCTGGATCGGCATCAACCTGTTCGAGGGTTTGAATGGCGCCTTCGACCCCTATCCCTTCATCCTGCTCAACCTGCTGCTCTCCTGCATCGCCGCCATCCAGGCGCCGATCATCATGATGAGCCAGAAGCGCCAGGAGGTGAAAGACCGCCTGCGCTCCTTCAACGAATACCGCGTCAACCTCAAAGCCGAGCTCGAAGTGCGCCATCTGCACGAAAAACTCGACTACCTCATCTCGCGCCAGTGGACGCGGCTGGCGGAGATGCAGCAGATGCAGCTCGATGCGATGAACGAGCTTGCGGGGGCGAAGAAGGTGAAGCGGGCGGTGCGCGGGGTGCGGAGAAGGACGGTGAAGGGAGAGGCGGGGTAGTGATGCCTGAAGGGCAGGGAGCCTGCGAAGGGCTGGATGCGATCATGACAGCGAGCTCGCGATCGGTTGCCCGGTGACGGCAATTATGCTATAAATTCGCCCATGGTGCTGATTTGCGCCAGCGACCCGCCGCCGAGGCGGGTTTTTCGTTTCAGGCGCCATCTTCCGGCAGGCTTGTGCACCTTGGCTTCTCGGATTCTTCGAGAGGGGCTTGATCAAGGGACGTCCATGGCATCAGCAATGCCGAAAGCGCGTTAATCCGAGTTTCCCGCCTTGCAGCCCGCCAATTGCCCGTTGAAGCCCGCGCCGGCTTCCGCTAAGAAGCCGTGACTTGCCGGTTCACCGGCTGGTTCGTTTTCCGGAACACCGGGAAGCACCCGTAGCTCAGCTGGATAGAGCGCTGCCCTCCGAAGGCAGAGGTCACAGGTTCGAATCCTGTCGGGTGCGCCAATAAAATCAATAGGTTAAGGCTTGAAGTGGTTCCCGTCCCACATTCGTTTCCCACACAGGGGCATAAACGGAATGTCAATCGCCATCGATTAACCATTCTCGGGCTGGAGAATTTGATATGGCCGAGACGTCGATCGAATGGACGGACGCGACGTGGAACCCGGTGGCGGGTTGCACGATCCTGACTGCCGGATGCACCAATTGTTACGCGATGCGGATGGCGGCGCGCCTCGAAGCGATGGGCATGGAGAAATACCAGGGGCTCACGCGCAAAACCGGCGGCCGCGCAAAATGGACAGGCAAGGTCGTGACTGACCCGAAGTCTCTGGCGACCCCCGCCTCATGGGCGAAGCCGCGCCGGGTTTTCGTCAACTCGATGTCGGACCTGTTTCATGTCGATGTGCCGGCTGACTTCATCCGGCAAGTCTGGACCGTGATGGAGGAAACGCCGCGGCATACCTACCAAATTTTGACCAAGCGGCCTGAGGTCATGGCGAGCGTCCTGACCCGCGGCGACTTCCCGGTCCTGCCTAATGTGTGGCTGGGAACCAGTGTCGAAGATAGCCGCGTGCTAGATCRGCTCGACGACTTGCGCCGCGTGCCCGCCGCGATCCGCTTCGTCTCTCTCGAGCCGCTGATCGGTTCCGTCGCCGGCGCCAATCTCAAGGCAATTCAATGGGCGATCGTCGGCGGCGAATCTGGACCAGGCGCCCGTCACATGGATCCGCGCTGGGTTGACGAGATTGAGACAATGTGCCGCCGTAGCGGGACGGCATTCTTCTTCAAGCAGTGGGGTGGTCGCAACAAGAAGGCGACGGGCCGAACGCTAAACGGCCGAACCTATGACGAGATGCCGACGGCCACAATTTAGAAGAGCGATCCCTGCCTAGACTTGTTGGAAGCCACTTTCCAAAACGCGTGCGCAAGTTGGTGCCGTGCGACCAATGTCAGCCAATATAGGTGTTGACCTCGGCTGCCCGTTATAAGCTCCATGTCTGTTGAAGCGCCGATTCCTAGGCTCGCGACCTTCTGCTTCCAAAAGCTAAACACATCACGACGAATGGCTGGTTGCGACTGTCTCAGATCCACAGCCGATCTCCAGCCGGGCGCAAACGTGTCGAATGCCGACTGCTGCGCCTTCACGTTGATACCGAGGTTGCGTTGAAGGTCCATCTTGCTCACGTGAACCAAAATGTCGATGTACCTGAGTTTCGCCAGTTCCTGCATCACGCCGAAGTCGAATGACGCCAGATTGTAGGGGTCGAGAAACGCGAAGTGCAGGCCTTGGGGCTTAAGCCTCGACATCGCCGCATGGATGGAAATCGCTGCATCTCCGCGAACTTCTATCACGGGCGCTTTGAGCCGCCGGAGGCGTTGAGCGGCAAGACCGCGGCGCTCGTCATCTGCATCGGCGATGATCACCTCAGAGAACGGCGTTCCTCCGTTGACGCTGGCAGTCCAGGCCGCAACACAGCTGCCATCGATAAACTCGCCCGTCCGTCGGACCTTTGCGCGTCCAGGGCCGCAGAAGAGATCGATGTAGGTAGCACCGGCTTTCCCTGGGTCGAGCCATTTCGAACGGACGCCTCTGGAAATGTCGACATAGCGCGATAGCGATTGATGCTTGTCTTTCGCCCATGCGCCGACCTCTTCGACCTGAAGGCCGTCATCGCCGTCTACCAGTTCCCCCACCGCAAACGCCCTCCCGCGCTCCTCGCCTAGACCAAAAGGCTAGGTGTTTCCGAACAGATCGTTGATTGACCAGATCGGCAATATCATCAGCGGGAATTGGTCTTCGTCTGGCGCTACGGCGAAACCATATTTCTTATAAAGCGCGGTGGTCTTGTCATTCAGCGAACGCAGGCCGACGCCGTAGAAGGCCACGTTCTGCGATACCCAATAGGCGCGCCGAAGCGAATCCATCAACAGGAGCGTGCCAAGGCCGCAATTCTGGCACGTACGCTGAACAGCCAGGTATTGAAGATAGATCAGTGGAACGCCGCTTCCCCAAATTTGGCGGTCCTGCTTGCCGGCAAGCTTATTACGATCTTCGCTGGAGAACGAGAGCGAGTAGAAGCCCATTGCCTTCTGATTACCGAGCGTATGGGCGATGAACAATCGCGCTTTGTTTTGCTCTGACCACTTGGGGGATTTGCTCACCCACTTGTCGATATCGGACTCACCACAATTGAATTTATGGATGGCGTCCTTTGACGAGAGTGGGGAGATGCGGATTTGACTCAGGTCCAAGGAAGGTACCGGTATCGTCGTTGTAATTCTTTTGATAAAATTCGTAGGCCTTACGCAATTCAGGCGTGACGCCGTTGTTGGCGTTATAGACCTTCCTACAAAATTCGTAAGCTTCTTTTTCAGTCTGAAAGACTGGCTTCGGCTTGCTAGGCCCGCCGTGGAAGAATCTAAGGATATCTCTAAGGCTGAATGCCATTTGGTTTTCTCGTTGGTGCTGGCCCATACGGAGCACTACGAATCACCTGTCAAGCGGCCATAGCACATTAATCACCAGTTTCAAGCGTACCACAACGCGAACAAAACCTGAAACCTGTTCCTATTGGAACTCTCGGGATGGTTACTTGTTCCGGGGACGTGGCCACTCGGGGCCGTCGGCGCCGTCCGCCGGATCATCAACTGACGACAGCCTTCTGTGCCCATTCATTCAATCAACCCGCTGGCTCCGGCCCGCGGGCTTTTTCATTTTCGTCGCGGGAACTCAAGGACCTTCGCCTCGGGCTCGGGCTGCAGCGGATCGTGGCCCGGCTCCTCGTGCCAGAACACCTGGCGCAAATCGCGCTGGTCGACCTTCTGACCGCAGTTCGGGCAGTTGTAGAAATGGCCCTCTTCGCGGATCAGGTCGCCGCCGTGCAGCTTGCCGGGGATAGGTGGGCCGAGGTCGGATAGCTTCGTCATGACCGATCGAACTTCCAATTCGTCTAAAATGTTCCGGAACTATTTTAGCACATGCTGATTGAATCGCGGTTTCGTGTTTGAGTACCAGCATGCGTTTGAAGTTCGTCCCGCCTTTGATGCCGACCCTTGTCGAGCAACCGCCGGAAGGCGACGACTGGATTCACGAGGTCAAGTTCGACGGGTACCGATCGCAACTGATCATCGATGAGGACGGCACCAGGATCTACACGCGCAACGGCCACGACTGGACGACGAAGTATCGCGACCTGGTGAGGGAGGCTGCGAGCCTCGGCGCCCAAAGCGCTATCGTTGACGGCGAGATCATTGTACTCAACGACAAGGGCCTATCCGACTTTGGTGAGTTGCGAAAGGCGATCACCCGCCGGCAGCACGACCTGTACTTCGTTGCCTTCGACCTTCTCCACCTCAATGGCCACGGTCTGCGCGACATGGCGCTGGAGGAGCGGCGCGAGATCCTGGCCAGCATGATCGAGCCCGGCGGCCGGATACAGTTCAGTGAGCCTTTGCCGGGCGAAGCGAAAGCAATTTTCCACCTGCTCGACCAAGCCGGACTGGAGGGCATGGTCTCGAAGCGGCGTGATAGCAAATACCGCAGCGGACCGTCGACCAATTGGCTGAAAGCGAAATGCTACTCGATCGATGAATTCGAACTACTCGGCGTCGAGCGTGAAGCGGGCAAACCGGCCTTTGCCCTGATGGCCGATCGGGAGACCGGTCGCTATGTCGGTTCCGCCTTCATCAATTCGAGCCAGGCGATCCGAGAGCGGCTTTGGAAGAGGGTCCAGGAGCACGCCGGGCCGGCGCCCAAGGGCATGAAGCGGCCGGCGACGCAATGGGTCAAGCCCGGCATCATCGGTCGGGTAAAGCACTTGCGTGGCGAAGAGGATCTGCGGCACGCTTCGCTGCAGGACTTCAGGGAGGAAATCGATGCCAATACGCACCAAGGCGAATGAGGCCGGCATTTTCGACCCATCAGAGTTGGCTCTGCTCGCCAGGGTCTTTGAGCATTTGAGGCTCGACAATCAGCAGCCGGAAGCGCGAGCCGCCATGGCCTCCCGTATCATTGCCAACTACATGGCCGGGATCAAAGACGAGGCTGAACTTGTCTCGCTTTCAAAACAGCCCTTGGGGCGTTAGCGGGAGGAAGACAGTGGCAGTCGCAAAGAAAGACCAGGAACGCGCCAACTATGCCTGGATGTACGGAGCACAGGCGCGGAAAGACGGCAAAGAGCGTGACGTTCCCGATTTCTGGCAGCAGCATGCCGACGTTTGGCTAGAGGGCTTCGACGACGTGCCCGGGGGCGGTCAGGTCAAATCTGTTCGCCCCGATATGGAAGCGGAGGTCGACGAGGCCGCCGTTGGCAACCCGGATGCCGGAACCTAAGCGACTGGCCGAGCTTATCGCGTCATGAGCACACGCGGAATCAACTTCCTGGACCGATGGCTGGCCAACAACGTGCCCGAGTCGACGAAGGCCGATGTCATCTCAGTCGACGAACTCACGCACAAGCTGATCGCCGACGCGAAAGCCCTGGGGATCAAGCGCATTGAGATCGACGAAGAAGTGGACAGCCTCTATCGCACGATCCTCGACGCGATTGTTCACTACGAGCCGGGTTTGCCCGAGTAGCCTTCGCTAAAGGTGCCGATCGCCTTCTGCGCGATGCTCGAAGCAAAACCAGTGCGGTTCACTGCGCGGACGCGCGAAGCCCCATCCGGCGACCGCGCCGCAACCGTGATGCTCGCATGTGTGGCCGAGCACTCTGGCGCGGTCGCGCGTCATTGCCGTCATGCCTTCGGGGAGTTTGAGCGGTTCGTCACTCATAGCGGATTAATCGGCCCGACCAAGGCAGGGTGGTCGTTCGGCTGCTTGTTGATGACTGTCGAATTGACGTCGCGGCCGACGCGATTGAACTGCAGTTGCCCGTCGATATCGTGGCTCAGAACGTCCTTCAGATAATCCTTCGGCGTAGCCGGGTCGAGCCAAGCGTCATAGTAGGCCGGGTCGAGAATTAGGGGCTGCCGATCGTGTAGGTTGTTCATCGGATTGCCGGCCGGCTCGGTGATTATTGTGCAACTCGTGATGTCGAGGTTTGAGTTGTGCGCCCAGAGACCTGCAAACGAAAAAGGCGCGTGGCCGGGCAGATAGATGTGCCAAGGGTCTTTCTTGCCGTCGGCCGGCGAGATTGTCCACTCGTAGAACCCGTCAGCCGGGATCAGGCAGCGCTTCGATTTGAAGGCGTCGCGAAACGCCGGTGCGGTGTCGACACCTTCAATCCTGGCGTTGAACATGGCCGCCTTGGGCATCTCCTTTGCCCAAAATGGAACGAGCCACCAGCGACCCTCACGCAAGCGGTGATTGCCGTCCTCGCCGGCCGTAACGAAAGGCACGTCCTGTGTCGGCGCGATGTTGTAGCGCGGCTCGTCATTGCGGCCGGTCTCTGCCGGCGCCGTTAGCCGGTAGAGCCGGTGGATTTCCGACCAGGAGAGATATCGGGTGTAACGGCCGCACATGCATCAATCATCCAATTCGAGGAAGAGATAGTTTGCCGGCACTGCATCCGGGGGCCAGTCGGCGCAGCACGCGGCGATAGCGGCCTTTTGGCCTCCATCCAGACATCGGCTGCTTTATCCTCTTCCGCGGTGGGTTCTTCATCCGCGGCAAAGCTGGCATCATCCCAGCCCTCCAGCGCAGACATTCCATCGGCAGCCTGTGCGGCAGATATGCCTGTCGCGGCAAACACGGCCATGGCCGCCTCGATGCCGCGCTTTTGCTCTTCCGGCGAAGCGTTCTCGATCTCCAAGCGAAGCTTCATCGCGTCGCCTCCTGTGGCTATCCTGCCGACAGTGAACAAAAAGAGAACACAAGAGTCAATACCCCTTGACCTGACAGGAATATGTTCCCTATTCCTCTCCGTATCTGAGCAGGAAAGGGCTATGGGAAAGCGCCAAAACGCGCCGGCCGGCGAAGCTATGTCGGAACTTGAGTTGGCGGCCCAGCAGGCGCTTGCTGCTGCCGACGGCGATGCTGTGGTTGCCTTGCTGAACGTCCTGGCCAAGTGCGCGTGGCTCGAGCGCGAGCTTGCCCTGTCGCGCGCTGCGGTCTCAAGCGGATTTTCCCGCGGCTGGCACAAGGCGCGTCCCTAGATGGTGGACACAGCCGAGGACAATTTCCGGATCGAGGTTTGGGATAGCGAGGAGAAGACTCACCTCGAAACGATCTGCCGGTCTCCGGATGCGATGGTCAGCCAGGCGGCATGGCAAGCGGCGATACGCCGTCGGCCGGGCATGCTSCTKATCCACTACAACAGCCGGCAYGTKATGGARAARATCMTSACGCCMGGCGAGGTSAMKATCCCGCCTCAGACGATCATCGACGGAAGCGTCTATGCAGGGCTCGACGTCTCGCTAGGTGATCTGCGCGAGTGGCACAGGTTGCGAGCCTGGTGCAAAAACTGTTCTCATCATGCCGAGGTGAAGGCGGCAGCACTCATCCGGCGATATGGCAAGGACGCGCTGTTCAGCACCGTCGAACCGGCGCTTTTTTGTACGAGTTGCAAGAAGGGTGGCCCGGTCCGGCTGGAGATCCACAAGCTGCCGCGGGGATAGAAAGGCCGGCGCCTACAGGGGGGCTGTTGGGTAAAAGGCACCGGCCGAGCGGACAATCAGGTCCGCCGCATTTCAGGGCATGACGGATTCTTGGGGGCGACGATATGGTGCGATCACGGAAGCTCGCTACGGCTGGATAGCGCACGCAGTAGCCGGTGCGATCCCTAGAAAACCGCACCATCGCGCGGCCATCTTATGAACAGCGGATAATCGCCATGAAAAAGGCCGGCGCCCTCGATGGGAGGTTGCCCGAATGGCGCCGGCCCGACGGTCCTAATCAGGTCCGCCGCACCTTAGACATAGCTGAGTCGTTCCGTTACGTCAGGTGGAGACGAACTACGCTCTGGCTTTCCGCTTCGCAGGTGCCTTCTTGGCTGGCGCGACGGGGGCAGCCTTGCGGCCGAGCCCAATCGATTTCGCCAGGATCGACCGCGTTGCGGAATAATTCGGTGCCACCATCGGGTAATCGTGAGGCAAGCCCCACTTGGCGCGGTATTGGTCGGGGGTCATGCCCAGCAAGCCGAGATGGCGCTTCATCGATTTGAATTTGCGTCCATCTTCCAGGCTAACGATGTGGTCTGGAAACACCGACTTCTTCGGGTTGACCGCAGGTGTTTGCGGCTCAACGGCCGGCGTGATCGGTGAGCCAAGTCCGGAGAGGGAAACGTGAACCGACGAGATCAGATCCGCCAAGTTTGAGACTGGCACCGAATTGTTGCTCACGAATGCCGAGACAATATCAGCGGTGAATTCGATAAGTTCGATAGCGTTCTGGTCTTTCTGGTCCGGCATTTGTTCGTTCGTCCTAGGTGAATTGCGGGGGTCTCCTGTGATGAAGGAACCTGGAGGTCGATGCAAGCTTGATGCGATGCCGGCGGCCCCCAAAGGTTGGCGCTCCCTAACTGCTCGCAATGATTTTCCAATTGGTGGCATTGCTCACCAACAGCGCCCAGGCCCCCGCGGTCGCCGGCAAAATGGCTGTTCCGGCAGCGCCGCCGGCTCTCGGCACGACGTTGGAAGTAGCAGACGTCAGGGTCTGCGCCTGTTCGCTGTTGAAGAATAGTTCACGCCCTGGGAAGGACGCCGCAGACGGAAGAGTCGCGACACAACCGCTTCCTGATTTATTGTTGATCAGATGGTTTTCGGTCGCCGCGACTGTGAAGTCGGCTGTCTTCGTGACCGGCGCGCCGCGGGAAATTGCCCCGGTGAACGTGGCCAAGCCGTCGTTGCCGAGCTTCAGAACTTCGGCGAGCGCCGTTGAGCCGTTGAGTGTCGTAAAGAACCGGATCTGCGTCCCGTAATTGCCGGCCGACCAGGTTTGCGCAGCCTCGAGCAAAAAGGCCGCGCCTTGGGCGGCACTGGCGAAGCCGGCGCCATCGTAGCCATAGCCCCTGAAACCCAGGAGGGTATCGCCAGACTGCGTGGCCGTTGGCGTGACCCTGGTGCCTCTTGCCTTGCGCCCAAAGAAAACGGGCGCGTTGGCCGTGCTTGCATACCTGGTCGCACGAAACACCCCATTGCCTTCTTCGAGATCGATCTCAAGGGCAATCTTTGTCCCGCCGGGGTCGGATATCTGGATCAGTTGCGAGTCGGTGAACGTGTTAGCGCCAGGACCGACGGGGCCGCTTGGACCGGTCGGTCCCGTTGCGCCAACTGACCCGGCTACTCCCGTTGGACCCGTAGGGCCGGTCAATCCCGTGACGCCAGTAGGTCCCGTTGCACCGGTCAGGCCAATGACACCGGTCGGACCGGTAGCACCCGTGAGCCCGGTTACGCCCGTCGGACCGGTGGCGCCGGTCAGTCCGGTCACGCCCGTAGGCCCTGTCGAACCCGTGATGCCGGTCGCGCCCGCGGGGCCGGTCGCACCGGTTGACCCGGGGGCGCCTTGTGGGCCTGTCGCTCCGGTCGCTCCCACCGCGCCTGACGGCCCCGTCGCGCCACCACCAGCCGGACCGCTCGGCCCGGTGGGTCCGGTCGCGCCGTCGCCGCGCAGCAGCGCCAAAACCGCCGGCGAAAGGCTGTCGGGAGTGACGATCTCGTTGTTGAGCGCACCGTCGGAGCGGCGCACATCGGCCAGAGCGTCGATGGTGTCGTCGACCCCGCGCACCAGCTCGGCCAGGTCGTTGTCGAGCTGCGATCCGTAGGGCAGGTATTGATAGCTGAAATCGATAACGGGCTTCTCGGGATTCGGCATCTTACATCACTCGCAACACGGCTTCCCGATCGGTGCCTTCCGCTTGGGGACGACAATTTCTCAACAATGATGAGATCGATTTGGAAGCTGGTTGATCGAAGCCCTGGTTAGCCAAGGCGGGTGATGCGAATGCCCGAGTTTCGCGCGGTTCCGGCGGATTTAAATTAGCACAGAATCAGATTAGGGGCAGGGGAATTTCTCGGCTAAGGCCTGCCTTACGAGGAAGTAAGCACCTAGACTTCGTTTCTCGGGGCGCTCATCAAGATAGCGGGCGACGACTTCGACCGCGTCGTTGGCGTTTACTTCTTCGGACAAACAAAAGCGGCCGATATTTTCCACCGGTGGTGCACCAAGTGAGGCCATTACCCCGAAGTGGTCGATAACGCCGACAACGAAACCGTAGCACTCCCCGGCGCCCCAAGATTGCTCGCTGAATTTGGCCACGCCGGTTCGTCTGACTTCCATAAACGCCCTGCAGTCTTTGGTCAGAGCCTCGCCCGTCATGTAAAGAAGAACGGGCGCCGCCTTGGCCACGCCCGCGACGATGAGGAAACCGCAACAGAACACTAGTTTCAGTGAGCTGCCTCGTCTCATTTCACTGTGGCTCGATAGACCTTCAATTCGCCATACGGAGTCGGCTTGCCCAGCCCGCATTCCCAATCAGAACGGGCCAAGCCGGGGTCGCCGTGCGCGTAGGCTGCGCCATTGACCCAATCTCGACAAGCGCCGACCGACTTTAGGCCGGCTTGTTGCTGAACCTCATAGAGATTGCCGCGGTTCGGGTAGTAGAAAGCGTCAACCGTTTCCCAAGGTGCGGCATCATCCGGCCACAAATAATTGGCCACGGTTCTGGGCGGATCGCCCAAAACAAACCAGCCGCCCACCAACACGACCACCAGGAACAACCCGCCGCCGTTCTCCATATTTTCGCCCTCCCAAGGAGGCCACAATCGCGCAGGGCGGCATATCCCGCAAGTGCAGGTTTCAACGTGCCCCACGTGGGTCAGCAAGCGTGCCGCCCGTCTGCAGAGCCGAGCGACCGGCCGCAGCCCCGAAGTTGATCTTCGGGCTGGCGTTCGCCGCGGCGCGGATAAGATCCACGGAAGCCGGGTCGATAAACAAATCGGCAAGGCTGCTCAAGTTTCGACGAAGGGTGGTCCGCTTCACGGCGTCGCCCGCCTTTACGTATGTAGCACCGAGCGACTTCACGAGCCCTGCCAAAGCGCCTGCCGGCGACGAGCCGCTCAGGCTGTCATTGATGGTTCGATTGAACTCGGTCGCGCTGCCGATTTGCTTCCGTCGGCCGGTTGCATGGAGGACTTCTAGAATCTCCGGCAGGACAACTGCTGCCTTCCCTTCCGGCAGAGCACCGACAACAGCTTTCAAAACTTCTTCGCGTTGCGCGTTGCCCGCAACCTCTTTCCGGAACTTTGCCCCGGCGAATTCCCGCGAACCCTCTTGGGTCTCGGTCGCCGCTTTGCTGTAGCGATCGGCAAGATTCTGCCGAACCAGCGAGGACGCCGTACCGGGATCCTGTTGCGCAATGCGCTTCAACGCGTCCGCCGTCTCCTGGGCGGATCCTGTCATTGGATTTTGCGGCAGGACCGCGTTGCTGGCAGCAGAAGTGTCTTTCGCCGCGGCCACCTGCCCGAGCGGGCCGGCGCGCACCGGGGCAGTTGCGGCGTTGGTGTCGACAACGCGCCGCAGCCGGTCGGCGACCGCGGGGAACTGCGAAAGCATATCCTGGTTATCGCGCAGAGCGATTGCGAGGCGATCACCATCCACGACGCCCTTTGCGTTCGTCACGGTGTCCAGAATTTGTGTGGCCAAATGGTTTTCGTAGGCGATACGCGCTTCGGTCGGCGCCACGCCTTTAAATGCCGCTGCCGCGGTCGGTCCGCCCGCATCGATCGCGCCGGGCACCTTTTCGATTGGCGTCGCAAACGTCCGGTTATGGGCATCGCGGCGAACGACGTCGGCGATGGCCGGATTCTCGAATGGCGCCAGCGGCGCGCTGGCTGCGCGGAAGCCTTCTCGTGCATGGGCGTATTCCGGGACGCTTCCGAGCGCCTGATCGAGATGACCTTGCACGTTGCGCAGCGCTTCGGCCGTCTGGCCGTCACCGTCCTGCACGGCTCGCGAGATCATCCCATTGATGTTGCCGCGCAGATTGTCGAGCCCGGTGACACCAGTGTCGGCGCCGTTCGGTCCCATAATGTTGCTGCGCACGGTCGTTAGGGCGTCCGCAGTCGTGCCACGGGCGTTCGAAAGGGCCTCGTCGATGTAGCGAAGCACCGGACGCGGATCGACTTGAATGGCCTCCTGGCCCGTGCGGCTCTCGAGCGCGATCGGCTGCGGCGGAACGTCAACGCGTGTCGGCTGCATGGATGCGGCTTGACCTGCCGCTTCGCCGCCAGACGTAGGCCGGATCGAATATACCGGACGGTTTGCCGCAACGGCTTCTGGCTGCAAGCCGGGAACCTCGATACCAGGCTGCGCGGCGCGTGCTGCGGCGTAGTCGCGATCGCCCAACGCGTCCCGCATGCCGTCGCGGCGTTCGAAGATGTCGCGCAATGGCTGCTGAATAGCCTGGCCGGCCTGAAGGGGAGTCGTCCGCGGTCCAGCGCCGAAGATGGCATCAACAAGGTCTTGCCCTTCCGGGGTCGCGGCAATGGCCCGTTCAGCGGCATTGGCCGCGCGAGGGCCAAGCGTCGACGGTTGCGCGCTCTGCGGTCCGATCTCATCCAGCATACTGCCGACGGCACGGTCGACCTGGCCGGGCCTGGCGGCGAAGAAGGCCGCAGTGCGCCCACGGCCGGCAACCGAGCCTTCAACGACCCGCTGAAGGTTCGGCAATGCGCTGGCGCCGCCGGTCGCTTGCGCTATCGCTTCCGGGCCAGTCAGCTTAACCCCCGTTTGATTATTCTGGAGACGTTGAGCGGCGGCCCACTGCTCGGGCGTCGTGCCTTCGGTGGCGCGGCGCAACTCCGCTTCGGGCGCTTTGAAGCTCCGAACTGAGGCCACACCAGCGTTGCCGAACAGCGCGCCGAGAAAACGCATCATGCCCTCATAGGGCGTTCCTTCAGTCGCTTGGCCGGCGCCTTCGGAAACGACTGCCGGGGCGACGACGTTGCCAAGCGCTTCTTCCGCGTAGCGGCCGGCTTTGGCCGCGATGCCGGGAGCCGAACGCGCGGCTTTGCTCGGCAAGCCGCCCGGCGCCATGAATTCGCCAACGGTGCCTGCGACCTTGCCGAGCGTCGTCTGCGGCTTGTGCAGCACGGCGTCCATGACCTCGCGCGTCTTGTCTTGGGCATCGTAAATGCCGGTTCGCACGTCGGCTTGGTCGTTGCCGGTGACTTTCTGCAGGGCGGTGTTCACCAGCCCCGTCAGCGGGTTGATCATCATGTCCTTGAAATGGTCATGCTCGGGACCGGGAACGGCCGGATCCATGCCGAGCGCGGAACGGATCGGGCCTTCGGCCTTGTCGTAGAGCCAGCCGCTCGCATCGCTCGCCATGCGGTTGAGCGACACCGGCGCCATGGCGGTTTCGACGATGCCACGCGGCACGCCGGAAACGAAGGATTCGCCGACGTCCTTTGCGGTCGAGATCGGCTGTTCTGTCACCGGAATCCCGGCAAACCGGGGCTTCGGCTGCGCTTGCGGGTCGACGGTGACTGGCGTTCCTGCGAAACGAGGCATCACGGCTTGTGCTTTCGGCAATGAAGCAAGCGCGTCCGAAATCTCCGCGTCGGAGAAATCGTCAGGAAACTCGACGCGCTGGCCCTCAAATTCGACGACCTTAAAACCCGCAGGAATCTCGCTCTGCTTGGCGTCCGGGAACGCGCTCCAAGGATCGGCCGGCGCCGCGGCTGGCGCGTCGGGGAAGCTCGCCCAAGGGTCAGCACCAGGCAGGGGTGTCTTGGTGCTAGTGTTGGCGAATTTGGTCCATGGGCCTTGCTTGACGGCAGGAGGGTCGAACTGGTCGAAGACATTGGCGGCAGGGGCGTCGAACTGATCAAAGACGTTGGCAGCCGGCTGATGCACCACCCGAAAACCAGGCGGAGTATCGCTCGACTGATACTTCGTCCAAGGTCCGGCAGCAGGAAGGCGATCTTGTTTCGCGTCGGCTGGCATGGGGGCGCTCCAAGACTTCAAGAACCGCAGCGCCGATCGGGCGCGAAAAAGAGGTTCGTTGAGAGGGGCCAAGCTGAGGCTCGGCGGTGGCGCGGGCGCCCGAGTTCCGCAGTTTTTCCGGCCAGCCAATCATAGCGAAAGTTCGGCACGAATGCCAGTGACTTTGCGGCCGGTCGGGATGTCCAAAAGTTCCACGGCGGCGCAAATTCCTAGCGTCGTCCGCCGAGGATCCCGGCCCGCGCGTTGGACTATACCGGGGGGTGACACCGGCCCCGGCCAGGGTGCGCCGCCGGGGCTGCGTTCGGCCTTTGCCGCGACGCGCCGGTGCGGCCCGGCCGGCGC
>NZ_JBFUGJ010000052.1:0-25880 GCF_056402975.1 Mesorhizobium sp. P3_A9
TGGCGTTGGGTCGGACCGGGTGTGCGCCAACGTTCGGTATCGGTGCCTGAAGTCTCGAACATCAAGGTGTTCATGCTGAAGGCGGCGCCAGGAACCAAGCTGCCACACCATAGGCATACCGGCTACGAATGGACATGCGTGCTCGAAGGCGCATTCGAACACCAGTTCGGCCGCTACGGCCCTGGTGACTTCGACGAGGCCGACGAGACGATGGAACACAAGCCGACCGTATGTGACGGCGACCCTTGCATCTGTATCGTGGCACTCCAGGGTAACATCGTGCTTCAAAGCCGGCTTGGCCGCATCATACAGCCGCTGCTCAGGCTTTAGGGAGCGCTGCCCATGTCCCGCTCTGCTGGACTTTGCCGCGACCTATTCCTCGCCTCGAACAATGATGGATGGCTCGCGATCGATCCTAATTGCTTCGTGTCTCGCGGTAGGCGGCGAGCGCGCGCTCCCTGGCGTCTGAATGGTTCACGATTGGCGAAGGATAATGCTCGCCGATGGTGATTCCGCACTCCTTCAGGACTGAAGCGGGGGCTTCCCATGGGCGGTGCACATAGCGGTCGGGCAGCTTTGCCAGTTCCGGCACATAGCACCGAACGTAACTGCCATCCGCATCGAATTTCTCACCCTGAAGTATCGGGTTGAAAATCCGGAAATAAGGGGCGGCGTCGGCGCCTGATCCGGCCACCCACTGCCAGCTGGCCGGGTTGTTGGCAGCGTCCGCATCCACCAATGTATCCCAGAACCATTCCTCGCCATCACGCCAGTCGATGAGAAGATCCTTGACGAGGAACGACGCCGCGATCATGCGGACCCGATTGTGCATCCACCCTGTCTGCCAGAGTTCACGCATGCCGGCGTCCACTATGGGATAACCGGTTCGCCCGGACTGCCACGCCCTGAGCGCCGCCGGCGCGCTTCTCCATTCGAATGCATCGAATTCGGATCGAAAATTTTCCAGATGCAGCTTTGGCCGATTGAAAAGCAGATGATACGAGAACTCGCGCCAAGCGAGTTCCTTGCGGAAGGTCTGTGCGCCTTCACCACGTGTGCGCCGCAAGGCCGCCATTATCTGGAACGGAGTGATTTCGCCGTGCGCGAGATGCGGTGACAACCCCGAGGTCCCTTGGACACCGGGCACGTTCCGACTATCGGTATAATTACCGAGCCGATCATCGAGAAAGGTCGCCAGCCTGTCTGCTGCGCCTTGTTCACCGGGCTGCCATCGTTCGGCAAGGCCGGACGACCAATCAGGTCTTTTCGGTAGGAGCTTGAATTCATCGAGCCTGTCCGAGYGCAGCTTCCCCTTCCACGCGACAATCGATGTCGGCACATCAACCGGATCTCGAACTTCGTCTTCCGCAAGCCGGTTGTAGAAGGGCGTGAACACTTTGTAGAAGTCGCCGGATCGCGTCATGAGCCGAGACGGCTCGTGCAGCAGGAAACCGTCGAAGCTTTCTGCCTGAAGACCCTTCGCGCGTAACTCGGACTTGAGCGCCGTGTCGGCGGTGATGCTCACGGGAGTATATCGCCTGTTCCAGAAGACGGCGTCAGCACCGGTAGCCCTTGCCGTCTCTGCGACGATTTCTTTCGTTGCCCCCTGCCGCAAGACGAGCGGTGCTCCCAGTATCCCGAGCGACTTTCCCAGTGCTGAAAGCGAATGGTGAAGCCACCATCGGCTGGCGGCGCCTGCCGGCCGCGCGTCCTGTCGCTCTTCGTCAAGAATGAACAGCGGCACAACGGGTTTGCCCGTGGCGCTGGCGGCCGCGAGCGCACCGTTATCCGAGACCCGCAGATCGTTTCGAAAGAGGACGATGATTGGCGCCGAATTGATGGTCATTGGGATCCGTCGCTACTGAGAATTCAAATCATATCCCGGCGATTGATTTTGCCCACAAGTTACACGAGAGCCGCCACGGCGCCCGATGGCGACAATGCCATAGCTTGGACAGAACTTCGGATCGCCCGCCCCGTTCCGAGAGGGCTTTGCAGCACCGGGAACAGCAACACCTGATACCAGCAGCGCCTTACATCCGCGCCCTGGCTGACGTGGGGTCATAAGGCGAATCCGCGATGACCTCAGCGATCTTCCGTTCCCCCAATATGGCGACGTCGAGTTTGGTGCCGGGCTTGCTGAGACGCTCGGGCAGCAGCGCCAGCGCCAGATCATGTCCGAGCGTGTAGCCATAGCCGCCCGATGTTATGCGCCCGACCAGCTCGCCGCCGATATAAAGCCCCTCGCTGGCAAGCGTGCTGGCGCCGTCGGTCTCTATTCTGAGCGTCACCGAGCGGCGCTGGTCGTTTTTGTCCTTGTATTTCAGCACCGCATCGCGGCCGACGAAATCACCCTTGTCGAGGCGGATGAAGCGTTCGAGCCCACTCTCCAGCGCGTTGAGCTCCGGGTTCATGTCGCGATACATGGCGCGGTAGGATTTCTCCAGCCGCAGCGATTCCAGCGCATGCAGCCCGACGAGGCGCAGGCCGTGCTTCTCGCCCTCTCTCAGGATCGCGTCGAGCAATTGCCGCTGGTAGGCCATGGGATGGTAGAGTTCCCATCCGAGCTCACCTTCGTAGTTGACGCGCAGCATGCGCACATCGCTGGCCAGCGCCACGCTGCCAGTCTTCACACCGAACCAGGGAAAGGCCGCGTTCGACAGGTCGATTTCGGTGAGGGGTTGCAGCACGTCTCGCGCCTTCGGCCCGACGACCGTGAAGCAGCCACGCTCGTTGGTGACATTCTTCAGGCTGACGCTGCCGTCGGCGGGAAGCAGCTTTGACAGATCATCGAAATTCCAGCGCTCGGCGCGCGGCGTCGAGATGAGATAGAAACTGTCTTCGCCAAGGCGCGCCACCATGTATTCCGCCTGCACACCGCCTCCCGCCGTGAGGTGATGCGCAAGCACAGCCCGGCCGGTCGCCGGCAAGCGGTTGGCGAGGATCCTGTCAAGCCAGGCGGAAGCACCTTGCCCCGACACCTCGAATTTGGTCATCGGCGTCATCTCGACCAGGCCGACGGCGTTGCGCACGGCCTGCACCTCCTCGCCGACAAACACGCCCTTGGCGGTCCAGCGCCAGCTATACTGGTCCTTGGCCTCGACACCCCTAGGCGCGAACCAGTTGGGCATCTCCCAGCCATTGAGCACGCTCCAGACGGCACCGAGCTCGGTCAGCCGTGCGTAGGACGGCGCGGTTTTTTGCGGGCGGGCGGCGGGCATGTCCTGTCCCGGATATTTCTGCTCCGCATGCGTGCCCCAGGCCTCGCGGACTTTCTCGCGTGTCCAGGCCTTGTTGGCGTAGTCGCCGAAGCGGCGCGGGTCGAGATCGGAGGTGTCGAGGCTGTTGCCGCCTTCGACGATCCGCTCCGACAGGTAATAGCCGATCGTGCCGCCCCACAGGATGCCGCCCGGCACGCCCTCGGCCAGCCACACATTGGGCAGGCCCCAGGCCGGTCCCATCAGCGGAAGCTCGTCCGCGGTCATCTGGAAAGGGCCGCGGACATTGGCCTTGATCCCGGCGCGTCCCAGCGCCGGCACGAGCTGCGTTGCCTGCTCCCAGTTCCATGACACCGCCTCGAAATCCTCTTCGACGAGATCGGCGCCGAACCAGGCGGGCACACCATCCTCGGCGAACAGCTTGAGGTGTTCGGTGCGCTCGTAAGGCCCGAACATGAAGCCGTCGCCTTCCTCGCGCAGATAGCCCTCAAAACCTTCGTCGCGCAGGATCGGCATTTCGCCACGTCCCTGCTTCTTGCGCTCGACGATCTCCGGCACCGGCTCGGTGATCCAGTACTGGTGCAGGATCGGGATGGCGGGGATGTCGAGGCCGAGCAGAGCGCCGGTCTGGCGCGCGTAATTGCCGGTCGCGCAGACCACATGCTCGCAAATGATGTCGCCCTTGTTGGTCGCGACCCGCCATTCGCCGCTGGCGGTCCGCTGAAAGCCGGTAACCTCGGTGTTGAGATAAATCTTGGCGCCCAGATCCCGCGCGCCCTTGGCCATGGCATGGGTCACGTCGGCCGGCGCGATATGGCCGTCATCGGGATGATAGAGCGCGCCCAGCATATGCTTGTTGTCGAGAAGCGGGCACAGCGCCCTCGCCTCCGCCGGCGACAGCAAATGCGCCCGCATGCCCTGGACGTCGGCCACGCTCATATAGCTCTTGTATTCGTCGAGCCGGTCCCTGGAGTTGGCGATGCGCAACTGCCCGCATTTGTGCCAGCCGACAGGCTGGCCGGTCTCGGCCTCCAGCCCCTCATAGATCTCGATGGTCTTGTTGATCATCCGGCCGATATTGATGTTGCGGGCATAGGATGGGACGAGGCCCGCTGCGTGCCAGGTCGAGCCGGCCGTCAGCTGTGTGCGTTCGAGCAGGGCAACGTCGGTCCAGCCGCGCTTCGCCAGGCCGTAAAGGATGCCCGCGCCAACGCACCCGCCGCCAACAACCACCACCCGCGCATGTGTCTGCATCGACCCACCAAATCCCAGCTATTTCCAATATGCCGTCGAAGCTACAGGCGCCGAAAGGCCGTGTAACGTCTTCAAAAACTAGGGGTGATAATAAGCTGGATTTATGCAGGCGGTACCTTGCCGCGTCCTACCCGAAAATCCGCTCGCCCTGTTCATCGACCAGCTGCATGCCCTTCTTGATCGAGATGTCGACGGCGTCGTCGAGGCCGGCGAAGCGGTCGGCGCGGATGAATTTGTGTTCCTTCATCACGCCGTCGACCTCCTTGGAGACGACACCGCAGGTCTGGTACTGGCCGTCGTTCTTGTAGGGCGTGGCGCTGATCAGGAAACCCTTGTGCTCGACCTGCTTGGCCGGTGCCGCACTTTTGGGCTCGGCCGCCTCACCGCCGCCACCGCCGAAAAGACGTTTCAGAAAAGACATGGCTCAAATCTCCTTGTTCGCACTGCAAACCGCGGTCCGTTCGCGATTCACGACGTTTTCGTCCCAGCATGCGCGAATGTGCCGTCGCGTTCCAGCCCCCTGATAAAGACGGCGACCAGCAGTTCGATCTGCTGGTCGATCTCGTCGGCCTGCCGGCGCACGGATCTCGCGGCATAGCCACTGGTGACGATGCCATGCACACTCGACCACAGCGTACGCGCGGCGATCCGGCGCGTATCATCGTCGAGGTCGAAATCGCCGCCGGCGAGCACCTGGGCGATGATCTCGAACAGCTGGTCGAGCCGCGATTCATAGGCGTCCGGCTCGGCCAGCGTCGGACGGCGCCGGTTGAAGGCGAGCAGCGCCGGCCAGCTGCCCGGATGCGCCTCGACAAAGCGCACATAGGCGCCGGCCAGCGCCAGCAGGCGCTGGCGCACATCGGTGATGCCGCGCTTGCCGAGATCGACCATCGCCGCCGCCCCTGCCGCGCCCAGCCGGTCGAGCAACCGCATGTTGACGGCGCGGTGCACCCCGTCGAGATCGGAAAACAGATTGTAGACCGAGCCGACCGAGATGCCCGCCTGCTCGGCGATGGTCCTCGCCTTCAGATTGTCCATGCCGCCCTCGTTGAGCAGCACCTCGGCAATCGCCAGCACCCGCTCGCTTATTTCTTCCCTGTCCAGTGCCATGCTTGTCCTTGTAGATGCCCGTGCCTCAGCCCAGGCTGCAAGTGTTTCGAACCACGATCGTCCTTTCGTTTACCATATAAGGGATTTCGTGAACAGCGTTCAAAAACCTCTTGAACAATGTTCATTTCCTGTTATGTTGGCGTTGTGAACATTGTTCACGGCAACAATTCGCAGGGAGAAGAACCATGCTTAGCCTGATCAGAACATTGCTCGACGGCGCCAGCGCCCGGGCCGAGGACGGCCTCAAGGATCGCTTCGCCATCGACCTCCTGGCGCAGCGCATCCGCGACGCCGAGGCGGGTCTTGCCGCCGCCAAGCAGACGCTTGCTTCGCTGATTGTCCGTCAGCGTACCGAGCAGGCCGGTCTCGACCAGCTCGAGCGCCGCCACGCCGATCTCGAAAGCCGCACCATCAGCGCGCTCGCCGCCGGCAATAACGGGCTTGCCGAAAGCGGTGCGGCGGCCATCGCCGAACTGGAGAATGAACGCGAGGTCCGCCGCGCCACCGTGCAGAGCCTTGGCGAAAAGACCTTGCGGATGCGCGTTTCGGTGGAGCGGGCGCATCGCCGCATCATCGACCTCAACCAGGGCATGATCTCGGCCCGGGCCATCGATGCCGAGCGCAAGGCGCAGTCACGCCTCGTCAGGTCGATCGGCAATTCGGGAAGCCTCAACGACGCCGAGGAGCTCTTGGCGCGCATCAAGGGAGCCAGCGACCCGTTCGAGGAGGCCGGCATTCTCGACGAGATCGACGGCGAGTTGCGTCACGAAGCGATCCGCGACCGCCTTGCCGACGCCGGTCACGGCCCGGCGGTGAAGGTGCGCGCCAAGGACGTGCTCGAGCGCTTGAAGACCATCAACTGAAAACCAGCCTTTGCAGACCTGATCTCATCAACCATCAAACCAACGGAGAACTCCAATGAACGCCAATCAGACCTACATCATGTTCAACACCGCCTCGGTCGGTGCCGCCTATTTCATGCTCGGCCTGTCGCTGTGGCTGGCGCCGGTTGACCTGGCGACCAAGGGTTATTGGGCGATGGGCATCCTGCTCTTGACCGGCAGCCTGGTGAACCTGGTCAAGTACCGCACCGATGAGCGCCTGTCGTCCGAGATGACCGCCAAGATCGAAAAGGCGCGCAACGAAAAGCTGATCAGCGAGTATGTCGGCAAGGAATGATGCCATCCGCATCATCGCCAACAAAAAAGCCCGGGTCTCCCCGGGCTTTTTTGCGTACCGCGAAGTGCCGCCCGCCTCAGCGGGGCGACAGCGCTTCCAGTGCCTCGGCGGCGGCTTCGAGGATGGCGATCGCCTCGGCCTGCTTGTCGGCCGGCGCGTCGACGATCTCGCCCAGCGCCGCGCGCAGGCGGTGGCGGATGGCACGGAATTCGTCGCGCGTTTCCGAGCGCTCGCCACGGCCGCTACGGCCACCACGCCGCTCCTCGCCATCATCGTTCCAGCCGAACCAGTCGCGCGCCTTGGCCATCTTGCGGCCGAAACGCTCGAGGTGTTCGAGCACGCCGTCGATCATCTCGCGATTGTCGGCAAGATGCGCCTGCCCGGCCTCGGTGATGGAAAACACCTTCTTGTTGCCTTCGCTCGACGAGACGGCATAGCCGGCCTCTTCCAGGAAGGTCAGCGTCGGGTAGACCACGCCCGGGCTCGGGCTGTAGATGCCGCTGGTGCGCTCTTCCAGCGCCTTGATGATGTCGTAGCCGTGGCGCGGCGCCTCGGCCAGCAGCGACAGCGTGATCAGCTTGAGGTCGCCGTCGGCCAGCATGCGGCCGGCGCGGAACATGTCGCCCGGGCCACCGCGTCCGCCACCGCGACCGCCATGGCCGAACGGGCCAAAGCCACCGCCACGTCCACCGAACTTGCCGGCCATATGCATGAACATGCGCTCGCCGAAATGACTGCGCCCGAAATGATTGTCTTTGTGCATTGATTGCTCCTTGAGTTCTATCTTACGATATATCTTAAGTAGGCGTCCGCTTTCGTGGAGTCAAGATATATCTTACGATGTATCTGAATGTCGCGCCAGAGGCTTGCTTTCGCCGGAACGCGCGGCTAGAAGGCGCTCGAGGGTCAATGACCGCTCCGTAAGCGTCTGACGTCAAGCAACGCATCCAACCCCGGTCCTTCCGGGCAGTTACGCCGAAACCGGCGAACGGATGCCACATGCGAACGACCGGACACTTCAGGGAAACTCCCAAAATGACTGCAAGACCTCAGCGCAGGAAGCTGCCTGCGCACTATGCCGCGATCCTCAGCCCCTTGGTGCTGTCGCTGCTGATGACCTTCATCGTGTCACTGATCTCGACACTGAAAAGCCTTGGCTTTCATCCCGACCTGCCGTCCATCTGGATGACCGCCTCGGGCCTGTCCTGGCTGGTGGCGTTTCCGACGCTGCTCCTGGTGCTGCCCATGGTGCGCCGTATCGTCGGTGCGCTGTGCGAGCCGGCTGGCAGATAGAGCCGGCAGACAAAGGTCCGGAGACACTTTCCGGACCTTTGCACATCATCGATGGGCTACCAACGGCCCTTGCGGCGGTTCCAGGCGTAGAGCAGATCGGCGAAACGATCATAGGCAAAACGCGTCAGCGGCAAGGCAACCGGATTGCCGAAAAGCGTGGCCAGCCAGCCCTCGCCCGGCGTTGCCGCCCACACGGCGATGGCGACGTCGGCACCGACCAGCAAGCGGCCATTCGCATCGGTGGCGTGCAGCCGACGGCGGATGTCCTCCAGCGAGGCGCCAAATCCGGCCAGCGCTTCCGGCTCCAGATTGATGTCGCGAAACGCAATCCGCCCGGCCTTGACCGCTTCGATCAGCCGCCGCTTCTGCCGGCTGATGCCCGCATCGCAGACAGGGCACCGCGTATTGTACCAGACGGTCAGTTCAGGCCTGGGTGTTTGCTTGAGCATGATCCTGGCATGCTCAGCCGTGGCTATGCCGGTGATGCAGGTCAGGATAATGCGGATGCCGGTGGCGCATCGGCGCGTGCCGGTGCCAATGCGAATGCGGCTCGCTCACCGGACCGTCATGGTGGTGCTGGTGGTGTTCGTCATGCACATGGCTGTGCTCGTGTTCCAGCGCCTCATGGTCGTGCTCATGCTCATGACGCTCCGACAGATGCAGCCACAGGCCGATGCCCATCAAAAGCCCGGCGATCGCCAGCTTGAGCGTGACGGCATCGCCAAGGATGGCGATGGCCAGCAGCGCACCGATAAACGGCGCCAGCGAATAATAGGCGCCGGTCCGCGCGGTGCCCAGATGGCGCAACGCCACGATGAACATCACCAGGCTGACACCGATGCCGAAGAAACCGACGGCGGCCGTTGCCGCCACGATTGACGCTGAAGGAAACGAAGCCCCGGCGGCAAGCGCCAGCCCGACATTGACGACACCCGCCACCAACCCTTTGAGCATGGCGATCACCACCGGATCGGTGGCCGAGATCTTGCGGGTGAAATTGTTGTCCAGCCCCCACGCCAGGCATGCCCCGGCGACCAGCATGGCGCCAAGGTTGAAAGCGACGCCGTCGCCTTGCCACGACAGCAGAACGGCGCCGGCAAGGATGGCGAAGGCGCCGACAAGCAGGCGCCGGTCGACATTCTCGCGGTAGACGAGCCAGGCGATCGCCATTGTCGCCAACCCTTCGAGATTGAGCAGCAGCGCCGAACTGGACGCGGTGTTCAACGTCAGGCCGAACATCAACAGCACCGGCGCGACGATGCCACCCATGCCGATCGCCAGCGCCAGCCATGGAATATCCCGGGCTGCCAGTTGCGCCTCGCCGGCGGCGGCCTGTCTGCCGCGAAGCAGGCGATAGAGAGCGAGGCCGACACCGGCGCCGAGATAGAGCRGGCCGGCCAGCATGAAGGGGTTCACGGCATCGAGCAGCAGCTTCGACAGTGGCGGCGTCGCCCCGAACAGGACAGCCGAGCCAAGGGCGAGCGGCACACCGGGCCAAAGATGCGAATGGGAATGCGGCTCGGACATGATCTCACCCTATTATAGCGCGCACGTCACTTGCCTCTCATAGCCGCCTTTGGCCCGACGCATTTGTTGTCGCGAAACAGCGCCCACTCCTCGCACAGGCGCCCTTTGGGCAGCCGGCAGAATCCATATTCGTTGCCGGCTCTGTCCTTCCTGATCACCAGGCGCCCGCCGATCTCGCCACAATGGACGGATGCCGGATTGGCCATGCCGATTGCCTTCTGTGCGGCAGCACCGGCGGCGACCGGCATCGACGATACCAAGGCAAGGCCGATAGCCAATATCGAGACTTTCTTCATCGCGATCACCTCCTGGCCACAGTCTATCAGCGCAAATCGCGCTGTCCTGCGGCAAAGCGCCGTCAGGCCGGGTACCCTATCATCGCCTTAGAACCTACCGCTTGCTATCCAAGCGACGAGATGATCTCGCGGTAGGCGAATTCCGGGAAGGCCTTCAGCGTCCGTGACTTGAGGTTTCCGTTCGCGGCCAGCATCAGCGCGAARCGCGCCAGCACCGCATCGTCGGGCGCTTCGACCACCGCCACCATGTCGAACTCGCCCATGGTCAGGTAGAATGCCTTGAACGATCCTCCCATCTCGCCCAGCTGCTTCCTGGCGGCGTCGAGGCGCTTGGGCGAATCGCGCACGTTCTTCGCGCCCTGCTCGGTCCAGTTCATCAGCATGATGTAGGTCGTCATGGTACGCCTCCTTCCGGAGCCACGGAGCACGGCGGCTTCGCCGGGGCGGGCATCCGGGTTGTCGCCCAGAAAATGCATCCGACGCGAAATTATCCTCCTGCGGCGCACGTCCCGCAAGGACGCATCCACGCCATCATGTGCGGGCTTGAGGTGACACTCTGCAGCGGCCGGGGAAGGCCGGTTTAAAAACCCGCCTGATTGCGGCAATCTCCGCCGTGGTCATCGGTCCGGGAAATTCCAGGCTGACGTCCGACACCGATCCAGCCGCCGGAGGGCTTCATGCGCGAGACAACAGACCTGCCGCCGGACCGGATCGACATTCCTGCCGCATGGACCGGCGAGGACATGGCGAAGCATCCCGGGAATTGGCTGGCCGAATTGGACCCTCGGGACATCGCCGAGCTAGAATTGGCGGCAACCGGCTTTCTCGCCGGCTCGCAGGATATCGGCGGCCTGACCAAGGCCGATTTCCCCTTGCCCCGGCTCGCCGGCCATCTTGTCGCGCTTCGCCAGAAACTGATTGCAGGCATTGGGTTCGAGGTGCTTCGCGGTCTCCCGGTCGACAGATACTCGGCTGAAATGGCGGCAACGATCTTCTGCGGGATCGGCGCGCATCTGGGGAGCGCACGGTCGCAGAATGCCCAGGGCCATATACTCGGCCATGTCCGCGACATCGGCGCCGACGCGAAGGCCGCCACGACGCGCATCTACCAGACGGCGGAGCGCCAGACGTTTCACACCGATTCCGCCGATGTCGTCGGCCTGCTCTGCCTAAGGGATGCCATGCAAGGCGGCGAGTCGCTGCTGGTCAGCACGGTGACGATCTACAATGAGATGCGCAAAAGACGGCCCGATCTGGTCCGCCTGCTGTTTGATCAGATCGCCACCGACCGGCGCGGCGAGATACCGGAAGGCGAAAAGCCTTATTTCGAAATCCCGATCCTCAACTGGCACGCAGGATTGCTGACCGGCATCTACCAGCGCCAGTACATCGACAGCGCCCAGCGCTTCCCGGACGCAATGCGGCTGAGCGCCGCGCATGTCGAGGCGCTGGATCTTCTCGACAGCCTTGCCAATGATCCGCAGCTGAACCTATCGATGCGGCTGCAGCCGGGCGACATGCAGTTCGTCTACAATCATTCGCTGCTGCACGACCGCATGGGTTTTCGCGATTGGCCAGACCCGGACAAGCGGCGCCATATGCTGCGCCTGTGGCTGTCGATTCCCGGCGACCGCCCGCTGCCCGATTGCTTCCGGCAGCGCTATGGCTCGATCGAGATCGGCGACCGGGGCGGCATCATCGTCAAGGGGACACGGCTGAACGTGCCGCTGTAGGAGCGTCCCTCGCCCAGCGCCTAGCCGTCGACCGTTCTGATCAATCCCTGCTCCGAAAGATCGGTCCTGTGCCTGAGAACATATCTGTGGCTTAGGCCAACGGAACTTTCCGGAAGTCCCAGATAGGTGGCGAGTTCCTCATGGAGCTCAAGCGGATCGATGTAGTCTTTCGCTCCATCCATCCCCAATATCCGAAGCRGATCGTCAGATTCGGCCTGCCTGCCGATCGTCGCCAGCAAGGCCGGAGCGTCTTCCAGCCTTGGACGCATGTCCTCGGGGCCGGGGTCATCCATTGTCATGCCAGGACAGGAATTGTAGCGCGATTCAAGAACGCCGTGCTGTGCCGCCAGCAGGTATAGCTGCTCCTCATCGTAGACGGTGACCGCAATGCCGACACACATAAGATCGCGGGTCAGTCTTTGGAGGAAGGACTCAATCCAGCGCGTGTCGAGCTGGTCGGTCTCTTGGTCCGAGAAGGTGGTCCAACCGTTCTCTTCGCTCGTGACGAAAGCGTCGACATTTTCTGACCTCAGCCAGTTGGCCAACGCTTCCTGCGTTGGCCCCTTTATGCTGATGGTCCCGTAGGTCGCGCCCATCCTGGAAATCCTTGGAGCGGATTATCCTAGCTGTCGAGGAAGCTGCGCAGCTTGCGCGACCTGCTCGGGTGCTTGAGCTTGCGCAGCGCCTTGGCTTCGATCTGGCGGATACGCTCGCGGGTGACCGAGAACTGCTGGCCGACTTCTTCCAGCGTGTGATCGGTGTTCATGCCGATGCCGAAGCGCATGCGCAGCACACGTTCCTCGCGCGGTGTCAGCGAGGCCAGAACGCGCGTGGTGGTCTCGCGCAGATTGGCCTGGATCGCCGCGTCGATCGGCAGGATCGCCATCTTGTCCTCGATGAAGTCGCCCAGATGCGAATCCTCCTCGTCGCCGACCGGCGTTTCGAGCGAGATCGGCTCCTTGGCGATCTTCAAGACCTTGCGCACCTTTTCGAGCGGCATGGCGAGCTTTTCGGCCAGTTCCTCCGGCGTCGGCTCGCGGCCGATCTCGTGCAGCATCTGGCGCGAGGTGCGCACGATCTTGTTGATCGTCTCGATCATGTGCACCGGGATTCGGATGGTGCGCGCCTGGTCGGCGATCGAACGCGTGATCGCCTGCCGAATCCACCATGTCGCGTAGGTCGAGAACTTGTAGCCGCGGCGGTACTCGAATTTGTCGACCGCCTTCATCAGGCCGATATTGCCTTCCTGGATCAGGTCGAGGAACTGCAGGCCACGATTGGTGTATTTCTTGGCGATGGAGATGACGAGGCGCAGATTGGCCTCGACCATTTCCTTCTTGGCGATCGCGGCCTCGCGYTCGCCCTTCTGCACCTGGTTGACGATCTTGCGGAATTCCAGGATCGAGATCGCCGTTTCGGTGGCGAGGTTCTGGATCTCGGCGCGCAGCTCCTTGATCGCATCCTTCTCGTTCTTGGTGAATTCCTTCCAGCCGCGCGACGTCAGATTGCCGATCGCGCGCGTCCAGTTGGGGTCGAGCTCGGAACCCTGATATTCCTTCAGGAACTCCTCGCGGCGCACGCCATAGCTTTCGGCCAGCCGCAAAAGCTTGCCCTCGTTCTGCACCAGGCGCTTGTTGATGTCGTAGAGCTGCTCGACCAGCGCCTCGATGCGCGCGGTGTTGAGCGACAGCGACTTCACTGCCTTGATCAGCTGGTCCTTTAGCTCCTTCAGCCGGCGGTCCTGGCTGGGCGACAGCGTGCCGGCGGCGGCCAGACGGTTCTCGACCTGCTGGTCCTGCAGCTTGCGCAGCTTCTTGTAGGTATCGGCGATGACGTCGAGCGTCTCCATCACCTGCGGGCGGAGTTCGGCTTCCATCGCCGCCAGCGACAGGCTGGCCTCGTCCTCGTCTTCCTCGTCGTCGTCGCCGATGCCGCGCGTGTCGGCGCCGACATTGGTGATGTCTTCTTCCTCGTCGCGGCCGCGACGCGGCTTTTCCTCGACCTTGGGCGCTTCCTCGATGCGCTCGACCACCGGCGCCTGCTTGGCTTCGGGWCCGGCATAGGTSGCTTCKAGGTCGATGATCTCGCGCAGCAGGATCTTGGATTCGTTGAGCTCGTCRCGCCAGATGATGATGGCCTGGAAGGTCAGCGGGCTTTCGCAGAGGCCCGCGATCATCGTCTCGCGGCCGGCCTCGATGCGCTTGGCGATSGCGATTTCGCCCTCGCGCGACAGCAGCTCGACCGAGCCCATTTCGCGCAGATACATGCGCACCGGATCGTCGGTGCGGTCGGTCGGCTCTTTCTTGGTGGTGGTGGCGGCGACCGCCGTGCCGGTCTGTTCGGCCAGTTCGTTGGCGTCTTCCTCAGCGTCCGCCGCGGTGTCGCCGGCCTCAGCCTCTTCGCCCTGCTCATCATCCTCGACGACATTGATGCCCATGTCGGACAGCATCGCCATCGTGTCCTCGATCTGCTCGGAGGTCACTTCCTCGGAAGGCAGCACCGAATTCAGCTCGTCCATCGTGACATAGCCGCGCTTCTTGGCGGCCTTGATCATCTTCTTGACAGCATCATCGGAAAGGTCGAGCAGAGGSCCATCGGTGGCGCCTTCGCGTTCGGTCTCGACCTCTTCCTTTTCCTTAGTCGCCATAATTTTTATCTTCTCCAAGCGGCTGCCATCGAAGCCGCGTAAGCTGTCGGACCAGTCGAAACCGGATGTGCTCGCTTATGAAACGCGCTTCACCGGGCCAGTAACCGCATCTACTTTTGTTTGATGCCTGTCGTTGCCCCAAAACCGGTTCCACTTTTGGGCGACATGCATTAAGTCCAGATTAACCCTGATATCTGTGGCAGGCTGCCTGCCTGTCCAGTCACCAGTACCTCACATCGCTCATTTCCCGTCGGCGCGGGTGCGGGTTAACGTTTCGAATCGTCCTGATTCCGCCATTCTGTCGGAAGGTCAAGCGCCTCTCGCATGATTCGCATGAAAAAAGCGAATCAATTACCCGACTTAGCGCGCCCTGCCCCCTAGGGAAGCCTGGCCACGCTCTCATTCCTGTATTCAGCTGCACTTAGGCTCGCCCGGCCCTGCCCGACGAAACGCCGAATCCTTCGATCAGCGCTTCCGTCGCCTGTACATCCTGAAATTGCGCCTGAATTTCGATCAGATGGCGGAAGTTTTCGTCCGATGGATCTGCTTCGAGCGCGGCTTCCGCCTGTTTCAGCTCCTTATGTAAGGTGCGCGCGCTGCGCTGCAAGTGCAGCGCCTGGTTSARRGCGTCGCGGGCATCGTCGAGCGCCGCSGTCTCSAGCGCCGGCCATTGCCGCGCCCGTTTGATCAGTTCGACCGCGCGCCCCCAGATCTCGGCGCAGCCGGCGCGCTCGATCGTCGTCACCACGGCGTGGCGGTCATTGGCCATGTCATGCGCCATCGCGTCGAGGATGGCGGCGTGCAGCCGCTGCAGATCGGAATTGACGAGGTCGAGAAATTCGACATGGGCGAAATTCTCGTCGATCAGCGGCGGATGGTTGACCAGCGCGACGATGATCGTCGCCTCGCGCACCGACATTCCCTCGCTGCCGCGCTTGACCAGCGCGGATTGGCCGAGGCTTTCGGTGATCGCCATGCGGCCGCCGCCAGGCTTGGCGAATTGGCCGCCGGGTGCGGCTGCCTTGCCCTGCTGCCCCGGTTTCCACTCCTGGCGCCCTTGCCGCGCATCGCGCTGCGAGCCGAAGAAGCTCTTTTCCCGCTCACGCATTTCCTGCTGGTAGTGATAGCGCGTGCTTTCGTCGCGGATGCGGCTGGCGAGTTCCCGCAGCGTCTTTCCCAGTTCCGCCCGCCGCTCCGGCGTGTCGAAGACACCGCCCGTCGTCTCGCGCATCCACAACAGATCGACCAGCGGCCGCGCATCGGCAAGCACGGCGCGGAAAGCGTCCGGCCCCTCGGCCTTGACGAGGTCGTCGGGATCCTTGCCTTCCGGCAGCAGCGCGAAGCGCGCCGAGCGCCCGGCCTGCACCGAAGGCAGTGCCAAATCAGCAGCCCGCCATGCCGCCTTCAGTCCGGCCTTGTCGCCGTCGAAGCACAGCATCGGCTCGCCTGCCATGCGCCACAACAATTCCAGCTGATTTTCGGTGAGCGCGGTGCCGAGCGGCGCCACGACATTCTCGAAGCCGGCCTGGGCCAGCGCGATCACGTCCATATAGCCTTCGACGGCAATGACCGTGCCGCCCTTGGCCAGCGCCTTGCGTGCGCGGGCGAAATTGTAGAGCACATTGCCCTTGTGGAAGAGCTCGGTGTCGGGCGAGTTCATGTATTTGGCCAGCGCATCTGGCGCCAGCGCGCGGCCGCCAAAGGCGATGATCTTGCCGCGCGAATCCGGGATCGGGAACATGATGCGATCGCGGAACCAGTCATAGGAGACCGGGATGTCGTCGCCATGACGCACCAGCCCGCARGCCTCGATATCGGCTTTCGGCACGCCYTTKGCSGCMAGATGCTCCTTCAGCGCGTTGCGGCTATCGGGCGCGAAGCCAAGCCGGAACGACTGCTGCGTCGCCGGCGTCAGCCCACGATCCCTGAGATACGCGCGGGCTTTGGCTCCCTCAGGTCCCTGCAGCCGTTCCTGGAAGAAGGCGGTCGCCATTTCCATGACGTCGGTCAGGCTGGCGCGTTCCTTCTCGCGCTGTTCCTCCCGTTCGTCGCGCACCGGCATCGGCACGCCCGCCATGTCGGCGATCTTCTCGACCGCCTCGGGAAAACTCAATCCTTCGAGTTCGGTGAGGAATTTGAAATGGTCGCCCGAGACCGAGCAGCCGAAACAGTGGTAACGCCCCTTCTTGTCCTCGCAATGGAAGGACGGGCTCTTCTCGCCATGGAACGGGCAACAGGCCCAATAGTCGCCCCGCGACGTATTGGTCTTCTTGCGATCCCACGCGACGCGCTGGCCGATGACCTGTGAAATCGGCACGCGGTCGCGGATCTCGTCGAGAAAGGCGGGCGGAAAGCGCATTGAGGGAACTCGTTTCCCCACCATATAAGCATGCGCGCGAAATCCGACGACCCCCAATACGAGCCATACCCGGTTTCCACAGGGCAAAAAGAAAGGCAACCGTTGCGGGCCGCCTTCCTTCTCAGTCCCGTTGTGCGGGAACTTACTGCGCGGCAAGCGCGCCGAAGATGACGCCCGACAGGATGCCGACCAGCACATAGTCGTTGCCGACGCGGATCCATTCCTGGCCGCGGCCGGGACGATGCAGGCCGTAGCGGCCGTAGTCGCGGACCGGCTGATGCTGCCTCCAGCCGGAATATTTCTGGCCGTTGCGCCAGTTGTTGCGCTTCACGACGACCTTCTTCTTGAAGACGCGCTTCCTCACATCGTTGTGGTGGCCGGGCTTCTGCCAGTCGACCTTGGTGTAATTCGACTGCGCCGCGACCGGCGCATTCATCGGCGCGGCCTGGCCGGTGAGCGACGTGGCGGCGAGCACCGAGACGGCGAGGACAGAAAGAACAATGCGTTTCATGAGAAGTCTCCTTGGTTGTCGATGCCAGAGGAATAACGGCCGACGGATGAACTGAAACTGAACACAGACATTACAATTATGTAATGAAATCCTGTGGTTATTCCTGAGATTTGAACATCATCGCAAGGTTGACGGCGGCACGGGCGGCAAAGGCGGCCGACCCGCGTCGGGCCGTGGGGCGGCAAGGCAAGCATTTGCGCACCCGTCCATTTCCCGACACGGCCTGTCGCACCGCGACGGCCCCATGAAATCGACAAAATTTTATTATCCGGCTAAAATATTCCGGCTATTATCGACGACTGTCATGACCATGATTCGTATCCTCGTTCTCTCTCCCGACCGCCGCGATGTCCGCATCCTGCGCGCCCTTCGCATGCGGGCGCCCCGATGAGCGGTTCCGTCGTCCTTCTGCATCTGGCCGGCGCCGTCGCGCTGATGCTGTTTGCCACCCGCATGGTGAAGACCGGCGTCGAACGCGCCTATGGCGATGTGCTGCGCCACAGGCTGCGCGCCACCATGCGCAATCCGATCATGGCGGTGCTGGCCGGCACCGGCCTTGCCATCGCGCTCCAAAGCTCGACAGCGGTCACCCTTTTGGTCGGCTCCTTCGCCGGTTCCGGCATCGTCTCGGGCGCGRCCGGCCAATTGGCGGTGCGCGGCGCCGAAATCGGCTCGGCGCTCGTGGTCAAGCTCTTGACCTTCGATCTCACGCTCTTGGTGCCGCTCTGCCTGATCACCGGCACGGTGATGTTCATGGCCACCGAGCGACGCGACTGGCGCCAGACCGGCCGCATCCTGGTCGGCATCGGGCTTCTGATCCTGTCGCTGGAAATGATCGGCCAGGCCTCCGAGCCGCTGCGCAACAGCCAGCTCATGCCGGTCATCATCAACTACTTCTCCAGCGATTCCATCACCGCCTATCTCCTGGCGGCGCTGATCACCTGGCTGTTCCAGTCGAGCATCGCGGCGGTGCTTTTGATGGCGACGCTGGCCGGCCGCGGTCTCATCAGCCCGGAACTCGGCGTCGTCCTCATCCTCGGCGTCAATCTCGGCTCCTCGATCATCGCACCGATGCTGACCCGCTCGGCCGGACCCGCCGTGCGCGTCGTGCCGATCGGCAATCTCCTGATGCGCGGGCTGGGCTCGCTGATCATGCTGATCCTGTTCATGATTGTCCGTCCGCATGTCGGCTTCCTCGGTGCGACAGCGGCGGACCAGATCGTCAACGCACATATCCTGTTCAACGTCATCATCCTGCTCGCCGGCCTGCCGCTGGCCGGCTTCGTCTACCGCGCCTCGGAAAAGATCGTGGCACTGGGCACCAAGCCGGAGCCGGCCGCCTCGCTCGACATTGTAGAGTTGTCCGCGCTCAACGAGAGCGCGCTCGACATGCCGAGCCAGGCGCTGGGCAACGCAACGCGCGAGGTGGTGCGGGTCTGTGAAACCGTCGAGATCATGCTGAAGCGCATCATGGAACTCTAYGAGAGCGCCGACGCCGACAAGATMAAGGCGCTGGCKGCCCTTGACGACCGTGTCGACCGCAAGCATGCGGCGATCAARCTCTAYCTSGCCAAGCTCACCAAGAACCAGCTGACCGAGGACGAGGCCCTGCGCTGCCAGGAGCTGATTGGCGCCTGCATCAAGCTCGAGCAGGTCGGCGACATCATCGTGCGCAACATGCTGGTGCATGTGAAGAAGAAGTTCGAGCGCGGGCTGGAATTCACCGACGAGGGCTGGAGCGAATTGTGCGCCTTCCACAGCTCGGTGCTGGCCAATGCGCGGCTCGCCTTCAACGTGCTGGTCTCGCGCGATCCTGAAACAGCCCGCCAACTGGTGCTGGAGAAGGACCAGTTGCGCGACCGCGAGAAGGAAACCAGCGCCAGCCATTTCCTGCGGCTGCGCGAAGGCACCGCCAAGAGCGTCGAAACCAGCTCGATCCACCTCGACACCATCCGCGACCTGAAGCAGATCAACTCGCTGCTGGCGTCGATGGCCTATCCAGTGCTGGAAGAGCGCGGCCTGCTGACAGGGTCGAGATTGAAGGCGAGCTGAGGCATTGAAGCTGCCAATCTCCCCACCTGTGGGGGAGATGGCCGGCAGGCCAGAGGGGGGCGCCGTAGAGCACGACGGTTGATATTGCCCTTTGATTTTTTGTTTTTGTCACTCAGCCCTCTCGCAGAAAGTTTGACAGGCCGGCGGGCCAGCGCCCCCCTCTGTCCTGCCGGACATCTCCCCCACAAGGGGGGAGATTGGCGCTTCACCGGCTCACCACCATTCAAGAAAACCTAAACTCGCGACAAAAATTTCTGGATTGCCCAAACCGCGCATCCGTGGTTTGAGGCCGTTGCAGCCAAGGCTTTCCCATGTCGCTTCCGCTCATTGCCCTGTTCATCGCCGCCTTCGCTTTCGGCACCACAGAATTCGTCATTGCCGGCGTGCTGCCGCAAGTGGCGGAAGGGCTTGGCGTTTCTGTCCCCTCCGCCGGCTATCTCGTCTCCGGCTATGCCTGCGGTATCGCCATCGGCGGCCCGCTGCTGGCGCTCGCCACCAAATCCTTGCCGCGCAAGACCTTGCTGCTCGGCCTCGCCGTCGCCTTCACCATCGGCCAGGCGGCTTGTGCGCTGGCGCCCGACTTCACCTCCATGCTGCTTCTGCGGATTACCGTGGCGGTCGCGCATGGCGCCTATTTCGGCGTCGCCATGGTGGTTGCCGTCGGTCTCGTTCCCGAGGACAAACGCGGCATGGCAGTGGCGGTCATCCTGTCCGGCCTCACCGTCTCCAACGTCATCGGCGTGCCGGCCGGCACCGCCATCGGTAACATCTGGGGCTGGCGCGCCACCTTCTGGGTGATGTGCGTGCTCGGCGTCGCGGCAACGCTCGCGATGACGGCCCTTCTGCCGCGCACCACCGGATACCAGGCCAAGCCCGCCAGCCTCGCCCGCGAGGTCCGCGTCCTGGCGCGCCAGCAGGTCTGGACTTCGCTGATCCTGATGCTGATGCTGATGCTCGGCCAGTTCTGCCTGTTCACCTACATCACGCCGACCCTGCTGGAGGTCACCGGGCTCGACGAGAACCTGGTGCCCTGGGTGCTGCTGCTCAACGGCGTCGGCGCCACGCTGGGCGTCTTCCTCGGTGGCAAGCTCTCCGACTGGAAGCTGATGCCCTCGCTGATCACGATGCTTGGCCTACAAGCGGTGACGCTGGCGGTCATCTACGCCGTCAGTCCCTATCCCCTGCCTATGGTTGTCGCGATCGTCATCTGGGGCGGCCTCAACTTCGCCATCGGCACGCCGATCCAGACCCGCATTCTGGCCTGGACAGCCGACGCCTCCAACCTGGCCTCCTCACTGATCCCGTCCGGCTTCAATGTCGGCATTGCGCTTGCCGCGTCGCTGGGCGCCGCCATGCTCAATGCCGGCTACGGCTATCGCAGCCTGCCCGTGGTCGGCGCTTTCGCCATGCTGGTCGCCGTGGTCGTTGCAGTCGTCTCCAATGTCTGGGAAGGGCGCAGCAGCGCCACGCCGCCACTGACGGCACCGGCCGAGTAGCCCACGGACCTCACCCGCGCCAGCGCAAGAGCCGCATGGCGTTGGCTGTCACCAGCACGGTGGCGCCGGTGTCGGCCAGGATCGCTGGCCACAGACCGGTGATGCCCAAAATGGTGGTGACCAGGAACACCGCCTTCAGCCCGAGCGCCACGGTGATGTTCTGGCCGATATTGGCCATCACCGCGCGTGACAAGCGCACCATGCGCGCGACATCCATGACGCGGCCATGCAGGATCGCCGCATCCGCCGTCTCAAGCGCCACATCGGTGCCCCCGCCCATGGCGATGCCGATGTCGGCGGCGGCGAGCGCCGGCGCATCGTTGATGCCGTCGCCGACCTTGGCCACCGTCAGCCCTTCGCGCTGCAACTCGCCGACGATGCGCTGCTTGTCCTGCGGCAGCAATTCCGCCCGCGCCTCGATGCCGAGCGAGGTGGCTATTGCCTCAGCCGTGCGGCGGTTGTCGCCGGTCAGCATCACCGTGCGGATGCCCTCTGCCTTGAGTGCCGCGATGCCGGCCGCCGCATCCAGCCGCGGCTCGTCGCGCATGGCGATCAGCCCGGCCACCACGCCATCGGCGACCAGCACCGACACCGTCTTGCCCTGGCCGTTGAGACTGTCGACGGCAAGCCGCTGTGCTTGCGTCATCTCTGCACGCTCGCCCGCCGCCGAGCCGGAACCCAGGAAGACGGCGATGCCGCCGACGCTGCCCTCGACGCCCTTGCCGGAGATCGCCTTCGCCGCCAAAGCCGGCGGCACCGGCGCCTTGTCGGCCTTGGCCCTGTCCAGGATCGCCACCGCCAGCGGATGGCTGGAGCCCTGCTCGAGTGCTGCCGCCAGCGCCAGCACGCTGCGCTCATCGCGGCCATAGGCGACAATGTCGGTGACGACAGGCTTGCCCGCGGTCAGCGTGCCGGTCTTGTCGAAGGCGACAGCCGTGATGCGGCGAAAGCCTTCCAGCACCGCGCCGCCCTTCATCAACAGGCCGCGCCGGGCGCCGGTCGCAAGGCCAGCGGCGATTGCCGCCGGCGTCGAGATGACCAGCGCGCAGGGGCAGCCGATCAGCAGGATCGCCAGGCCCTTGTAGATCCACTCATTCCAGTCTCCGCCGGCGACCAGCGGCGGCAGCAGCGCCACCAGCGCGCCGACCACCAGCACGCCGGGCGTATAGATGCGAGAGAAGCGGTCGATGAAGCGCTCGGTCGGTGCCTTGGCCTCCTGCGCCTCCTCCACCAGCCGCACCACGCGGGCGATGGTGTTGTCGGAAGCGGCGGCCGTCACCCGCACCTTGAGCACGCTATCGCTGTTGATCGTGCCGGCGAAGACAGCCTCGCCAAGGCTCTTGCGCTTCGGCGTGCTTTCGCCGGTCACCGGTGCCTCGTCGATATCGCTCGAACCTTCTGTTATTGCGCCATCCGCCGGGATGCGATCGCCCGGCCGCACGATGATGACGTCGCCGACGCCGAGCTGTTCGGCGGGAACTTCAACCGTGCCGCTTCCCCGCTCGACCAGCGCTGTCTTCGGCACCAGATCGGCCAGACCCTGGATGCTGGCCCGCGCCCGGCCGGCGGCGACACCTTCCAGAAGTTCGCCGATCAGGAACAGCACAACAACGGCAGCCGCTTCCTCCGTGGCGCCGATCATCACCGCACCGACAGCGGCGATGGTCATCAGCATCTCGATCGAAAACGGCGTGCCGGCCAGGGCCGCCATCAGCGCGCGCCGCGCGATCGGCACCAGGCCGACCAGCAGTGCGGCCAGGAAGACCCAGCGCTCAGCCGCGGGAAAAAGATGACCAATGCCGTACGCAGCGACAAGCGCTGCCGCACAAGCCAGCGTCAGCGCCGCGCGGCGGCTGCGCCACCGCGCCTGCCCCGGCTCGGCATGGCTGTGCAGATGCGCAGAGCCTGCAGGCTCTCCATTGGGCTGTCCACCGTCATGATCATGCCCCGCGTGGTCGTGATCTTCGTGCTCGTGGCCTTCGTGGTCGTGATCGACATGGTCATGCGATTTGGCTGCTGGCCCGTCGGCCCTGGCTTGCGCCTTGACGATGCCGTAGCCCAGCCGCGCCACCTGCTGCAGCACCTTGTCGTCATCGAGCCGGCCGCCATGGCTGACGGTCATGCTGGCGCCGGTCACCGAAACCGAGACGTCGGCGACGCCGTCGAGGCGGCGCACCGCCGTATCGATCTTGGTCGCGCAGGAAGCGCAATCCATGCCGCCGATCTTGAACCGTGTCTGCCGGAGTCTTGCCTGCTCGTGAGGAGCCGTCATGCCATCACCTGTCTGCTTCACCCGCACGACGCACCGCCGCATAGGCCTTGAACCCTGATGCCAGGCACTATAATTGCTCTAGTCACTAGAGCTTCAAGAGGCAAAATGCATGTTTTCGATCGGTGATCTTTCCCGCCGCACCGGCGTCAAGGTGCCCACCATCCGCTACTACGAGCAGATGGGCCTGGTCGCCGCGCCCGAGCGCTCGGAAGGCAACCAGCGCCGCTATTCCAGGCAGGAGCTGGAACGGCTGGCCTTCATCCGTCACGCCCGCGACCTCGGCTTCGCCGTCGAGGACATCCGCGCGCTGATCGAATTGAGCGGTCACCCCGAGCAGCCTTGCGGCCACGCCGACAAGATCGCGCAGGAGCAACTGATCTCCGTGCGCGAAAAGATCGCACAGTTGAAGCGGCTGGAAACCGAGCTGGAGCGCATCACCTCCTGCTGCGACGGCAAGACGGTCGGCGACTGCTACGTCATCCGCGCGCTGTCCGACCATGCATTGTGTGCCGACGAGCACGGTAAGGATGGCAGTGAGGTGCGATAGCTCCGGCTGGCTCAGGCCCTCGAAAACAGCAGGCTGAGACCGGCAAAGCCGAAGAAGGCAGCCAGGACTCCTTCGATACCGCGCCACGCCCGACGATACATGCGCACCATCGGCGGCGTCGAAAAGGCCAGGGCATAGCCGCAAAATATCGTCACGCTCAGCACCGCGCAGCCAGCCAGGATGAGGACGACATCTTGCCTCGAGGCGCCGGGGCCGAGACCGAGCGTGACCAGGGCGATCCAGCCGAGAATGGATTTCGGATTGCTGAGATGCATCAGCAGGCCGCGCCTGTAGAGGGCGAAGCCGGATACGGGCCGATCAACGAAGTGCCCGGCGTCACCATCCCTGGTCAGAGCGCCCCTGGCTGCCTTAACAGCCAGGAAGAGCAAATAGAGGCCACCCAGTATCTTCAACACAATGAGAGCTTGCGCATAGCGCGTCAGCAAAGCGGAGATGCCCGTCGCCGCCATGAGGCCCCAGAAGATGGAGCCGGTGACAACGCCGGCGGCCAAAAGCAGGGCGGCATTGCGGCCCTGCTGCATTGCGGTTCCCATGATCCGCATGTTGCTCGGCCCGGGACTGGCCGCGGCAATGATGTAAGCGGTGTAGACGAGGAGCAGGTGATGCAGATCGACGGACACGAGGGAGCCTTCGCAAGCTGATTTGAGCCAAGGTGGGTCCTTGGCGGCGAGTATTGATACTATTCCGTTCGCGGTTTCCGATAGGCGGCAGAGCGGGACGCGGTATGATCCAGCAAGGCGGATAAGGCTGAAAGATCATCGACGGAACCGCCCCTGCAAGGCTTGGGTTCCTCGCCCCCGCGAAGTGGGGGAGAGGTGGCCGCGAAGCGGACGGAGCGGGGGCTTCGTAGAGCTCGAAATAGACGAGTAAGGTCTTTTCGAATTGCCCCAATTGCCCACGCAGGCGCAATCCCCCTCTCCGTCTCGGCTTCGCCGAGCCACCTCTCCCCCACTTCGCGGGGGCGAGGAACCTGAGCTCTATAAATCGATCCGGAACCGCAAACTCTCCACACCGCCATAGGCGGCGTCCTCGAAGAAGCGTTCGACCAGTATGCCGCCATTGGCCAGGATCACCTTGTGCGATGCCGGATTGCCCGGCTTGGCGGTGACCTCGACATAGGGCAGGCCGACGGCCCTCGCCTCCTCCAGCATCAGCCGCAAGGCCTCGGTGGCGTAGCCGCGACGCCGCTTCCACGGCACCACCGCATAGCCGATATGGCCAAGCACATGCGAAGGCAGTGCCGCCGTGCCCCTCTGCCAGCGGAAGCCGATCGAGCCCGATGCCTCGCCATCCCAGATCCAGCGGCGGAATCCCGGCAGGCGCGGCACTTGTGTGCCGTCGGGCAAGGTGATCGGGCCACCCCGAGCTTCGGGATCATCGAGGCTGGCCAGGAACGCCACGGGATTCTCCTCTATGGCCGCAAGCTGCTCGCGCGTCGCATCCATGAGCCGAACATTGTCCGGCGACCAGCCGCGCTCGAGCGCCGCCTTGTAGGACGGCAGATGTTCAAGTGCTGGTTTGACGATCTCGACCATGATCCATGCTCCCTGGCCGCAGGCATAACCGTGGCCGACAGAAGGCTCAAGCTGCCTGGAAACGGATCTCGCCCTTGTTCAGAAAACAGGCCTTGTTGAACAGCGACAGATCCAGCGGGTTCGGCAACCTGATGTCACTGATATCGGGGAACGGTTTTGTCGATGGATCGTAAGACCGGTCGATCTGCGAGATGAACACCAGGATCACGCCGCTGTCGCGTGCGAAAGCCTTCAGCGTGCGGACCTGGTCCATCAGGCCCGGATTTTCCCGCTTCTGGTCGAGCAGTTGCAGATAGTCGACGACCGCCAGCGTGCCGCGCGGCGCCGAGCCCAACGCCTTGACGATATAGTCGGCGCTGATGGCATCGGAATTGTCGAACTCGAACAGTTCGTTGAACCGGGCCGGCTCGACCCCGATGGCATGAAACCGCTGAATCACATCCCGTTGCGTATATTCCAGCGTGAAGAACACGCTGCGATGGCCTGATTTCATCGCTTCGACCGCGAGTTCGAGGCTCATCATGGTCTTGCCGTGACCCGGCCGCGCACCGACCAGAACCAGGTCACCCGGCGCCAGCTGCGCAAACAATTTGCTGGCGGGCGCCGTCTCGGAAAGCTTCGCCGCAAGCAGGCTCCAACTGGCAAAACCTTCGCGAGCGGCAATACGGTCAAGCGCCTGGTGGAGCGGGATTTTTGCCTCGCGCGACAACAGCCTGGCTTGGCGTTTCAGATGATAGACGGGCTGGGATAGCCTCATCGCAAAACCTCCTGGTGCGAGCAGTTTTCGCAACCCCTCCTTATGCCTGGTGCTCGAACAGTCGGTTCGGTGA
>NZ_JBFUGJ010000053.1:0-25436 GCF_056402975.1 Mesorhizobium sp. P3_A9
GTGCTGGCGTGCGTCTGTCCGGGTTTTTCTGTCGTTTTTTCAGGAAGGTCCCGCATTTTTTCAGCAAGGGTTGCAAAAAAGCCCGGCTTTATGCCGGGCTTTCCGCTTTATCTTGCCGTCAGGCGGCTCAGGCCGACTTCTTCTTGTCGTCGTCCTCGTCGATTTCCTCGAAATCGGCGTCCACCACGTCGGAGTCCTTGGCGGCGTCCGCCTTGGCGTCGGCTTCCGCCGCTTCCTTCTGCGAGGCCTCGTACATGGCCTGGCCAAGCTTCATCGAAGCTTCGGCAAGCACCTGGCTCTTGGCCTCGATGTCGGCCGCGTCGTCGCCCTCGGCAGCGGTCTTCAGGGCCGCGATCGCATCGGAAATCGCCGTGCGCTCGGCTTCCGAGACCTTGTCGCCATATTCCTTCAGCGACTTCTCGGAAGAATGCACCAGCGCCTCGGCCTGGTTGCGGGCCTCGACCACGGCACGCCGCTTCTTGTCGCTCTCGGCATTGGCTTCGGCGTCCTTGACCATCTTCTCGATGTCGGCGTCSGAAAGGCCGCCCGAGGCCTGGATGCGGATCTGGTGCTCCTTGCCGGTGCCCTTGTCCTTGGCCGAAACGTTGACGATGCCGTTGGCGTCGATGTCGAASGTGACYTCGATCTGCGGCACGCCGCGCGGGGCCGGCGGAATGCCGACCAGGTCGAACTGGCCGAGCGCCTTGTTGTCGGCGGCCATTTCACGCTCGCCCTGGAAGACGCGGATGGTCACGGCCGACTGACTGTCCTCAGCGGTCGAGAACACCTGGCTCTTCTTGGTCGGGATCGTCGTGTTGCGTTCGATCAGGCGGGTGAACACGCCACCCAGCGTCTCGATGCCAAGCGACAGCGGCGTCACGTCGAGCAGCAGCACGTCCTTGACGTCGCCCTGCAGCACGCCCGCCTGGATGGCGGCGCCGAGAGCGACGACCTCATCCGGGTTGACGCCCTTGTGTGGCTCCTTGCCGAAGAACTGCTTCACGATCTCCTGGATCTTGGGCATGCGGGTCATGCCGCCGACCAGGACCACTTCGTCTATCTCGCCGGCCTTCAGGCCGGCATCCTTGAGCGCCGCCTTGCAGGGCTCGATGGTGCGCTGGACGAGGTCGTCGACCAGCTGCTCGAACTTGGCGCGCGTCAGCTTCAGCGTCAGGTGCTTCGGGCCGGTCGCGTCGGCGGTGATGAAGGGCAGGTTGATTTCGGTCTGCGTCGTCGACGACAGCTCGATCTTGGCCTTTTCAGCCGCCTCCTTGAGGCGCTGCAGGGCAAGCTTGTCGTTCTTCAGGTCGATGCCCTGTTCCTTCTTGAACTCGGTCGCCAGATATTCGACCAGGCGCATGTCGAAATCCTCGCCGCCGAGGAAGGTGTCGCCATTGGTCGACTTCACCTCGAACACGCCGTCGCCGATTTCGAGCACCGAAATGTCGAACGTGCCGCCGCCAAGGTCATAGACGGCAATGGTCTTGCCTTCCTTCTTGTCGAGGCCGTAAGCGAGCGCGGCAGCGGTCGGCTCGTTGATGATGCGCAGCACTTCCAGGCCGGCGATCTTGCCGGCATCCTTGGTTGCCTGACGCTGGGCGTCGTTGAAATAGGCCGGAACGGTGATAACCGCCTTCTCGACCTTCTCGCCGAGATAGGCTTCCGCCGTTTCCTTCATCTTCTGCAGGATCATGGCCGAGATCTGGCTGGGCGACTGCTTCTTGCCGCCGGCTTCGACCCAGGCATCGCCATTGTCGCCCTTGACGATCTTGTAGGGGACAAGCTTCTTGTCCTTCTCCGTCACCGGATCGTCATAGCGGCGGCCGATCAGGCGCTTGACCGCGAAGATGGTGTTTTCAGKATTGGTGACCGCCTGGCGCTTGGCCGGCTGGCCGACGAGACGTTCGCCGTCGCCCGAGATGGCGACGATGGAAGGCGTCGTGCGCGCGCCTTCCGCATTCTCGATCACCTTCGGTTCCTTGCCATCCATGATGGCGATGCAGGAGTTTGTGGTGCCGAGATCGATACCGATTACTTTTGCCATTTTTCTAGTCTCTCCGCTAAGCAGGCTTTCAGGACCCGTAAAGGCGTTCCAACGAAAGCCCCTGTTCATAAGAAATCCCGTTCGGCAACTGGTGTTCCGCCGCCGCACGGCTTGGCGCGTATATAAGAACAGGCGGCATCGGGCGCAAGCATTCTGCGCAAGGCTTCCATGAACCTTTCCACCTCCGTGCGCGACTGACGTCCAGGTGCCGCATGGTGCGGCCCGGAAAGGAAGCCCCCCATGACCAGCAACCCAGAGACTCCCAGGTCTCCGGGAACAACAGGAGCTCGGCGCGACCACCGCCTTCGGGACGGGGTCGATGCGCTGGGCTTTCTCTTGATTCCGTTGACCCTGCGGAAGACCAAGCGTATCGTGACTGTGAGGAAAGCAGACAATTCGATCAGGGAAGAACGAGCCGGACCGCCGCGCCCTGCCCTGATTTGCGCGGCAGCCCCGGACGTTTCTCCCCTGGACTACGGGGGTAGTGTCATGTCTCGCATCCGCGGCTCGTTCGCATCGTCTCTCTATGGCTATTTGCGCCGCACCGCTTATGCCGGTGGCGGATTGCTGGCCCTGGCACTTGCCGCCGGCCTTTGGCCTAGCGGCACCGCCCAGGCGCAGGAAACCCAGATCATCTATCCTGGCTCGATGGCGGTCACCGGCTTTCCCGGGACCGTCATTCCCAATCTGGATGAGGGCCTGCCGCCCGGAGTCGACCCGGTCGACGAGACCTTCATCGACACCACGCGCGCCACCTTGCGCGTTTTCGACGTTTCGCATCTCGGCGGCCCGGCCTCGGGCCAGCTCGTCTTCACGCCGCCGCCTTTCGAGGTCACGGCCGGCCAGATCGGCGAAGTGTTCGGCMTCACCTATGATGRCGGCGTGCGCGACGGCGTSCCSTCSGGCATTCCSAACCTYTATGCCGSCGCMACCTCGCTGCACGGSATMSRMATCGTCACSCCWGACGCMGACRSKGATGGCMGSCCGGAGCGGCAGCGCCGCGGCACATCAGGCGCCACCTTCATGGAAGGCCAGTTCGGCACCGAAAACGGCGGCGGGCCGGGCACCATCTGGAAGATCGACGGCATCACTGGCCAGGTCGCCAAATTCGCCGACATCGACACCAACAGCGGTCCCGGCATCGGCAATATCACCTTCGATCCCAACCACCGCCAGTTCTTCGCCTCCGACCTCGACACCGGCTTGATTCATCGCATCGACGCCAACGGCGGATTGATCGACACGTTCGATCATGGTGTCGCCGGGCGCCCGGCGCACGGGCTGGCTCCGGTCGCCGACGACGGCGCGGTGATGGACATACAAGGTGCCGCTTTCGACACGGAAGATCCCGAGACCTGGGGCTACACCCAGGACGACCGACGCGTCTGGGCGGTTTCCTATCATGGCGGCCGGCTCTATTATTCGGTCGGCGAAAAGTCTGAGATCTGGTCGGTGGGTATTGCCCGCGACGGCACCTTTGCCGGCGACCCGCGCTGGGAACTGACGGTCAAGGCCGACAAGGATTACGCCGTCACCGACATCGCCTTCGACAACAGCGGCTTCATGTATCTGGCCCAGCGCGGCCCGGTCGAAAACCGCTATGATTACAGCCGCTTCGCCGATTCCGGCAAGGGCGAGGTCATCCGCTATTTCAGAGAAAACCCGGACGATCCGGCAACGGAATCGGTCTGGGTGGAGACGCCGCAGGAATATGCGGTCGGTTTCCCGCAAGGCAACAGGCAGTCGGCCGGCGGTCTCGACCTGCAATATGGCTATGACGCCGACGGCAATCTCGACACTTCGGTCTGTACCCAGACGCTGGTCAACACCGGCGACAAATTGCGCGACAATCCAAAGCTTGCCGAGCAGCTCGCCGCCGGCGGGCCGCTCGCCGTGCATGGCGTGCAGATCACGCCCAAGGACCTGGTCAAGCCGGCCAATTTGCCACCCTTCGGCTCGTGGTTCGTTGATTTCGACGGCTATTTCGAAGATCCGGAAGTGGAAGGCCATGTCGGCGACGTCGMSGTCTGGCAYCCCTGCGAGGGYCGTGCCGGYTAYTAYGAAGAAATMCCGGGCGGCTATCTGCCACCYTTCTATCCGCCGGACTTCCCACCSCCCGGCRAYCTGCCTCCYTGYCTCGATRTCGACGACGTCCAGTAYTACTGCACGCCKTCGGGCCTCGAGGCYGATCTCTATCTCCATGACCATGCCGGCTTYGGCGGCGATTCGATCAAGGCCCAGTCCAGGACGCCAGGCGTCGGGGTGACCTCACCCATGTCGCATGCGCCGGGCAAGCCGTACACGATCAACATCACCGGCCATTATCCGGGCGACAGAGTGGATGTTGGACTTTGCTTCTACAGGAAGTCCGACAAGGACAAGGGTGGCTACTACCCTTGCTGCAAGATGACCTTGCCGCTCCGCACCCCAGCCGTCAGCTGCGAACGTTGAGGAGGGGAAGATGAAAAATCTCGCACTCTCCCCGCTCGCGGAAAACAACCCAACCGTCATGGAGACGATCATGAAACCCCTGTCATACGCCAGGCGCGGCGCGCGCTGGCTGATGGCGGCCGGTATCGCGGTCGCCATGCTCACCCCTGTGGCAAGCCACGCGGAAGACGCCGTTCCGGTCACCCCGGAACTGAAGCTCGATCTCGACAATTCGCGCGTCGTCAATCCGAGGCCGGACCGGCTCGTGCCTTTCTTCACCAAGAAAGGCACTCAGCGAGGCTGCGACTACGTCGTCTACTCGCTGAGCTTCGGCTTGCGCGGCGATCCGCAAGGCTTTGCCGACCCAAGCCTCGCGGCCAGGCTGAACAAGCTCAAGCTCGACTTCAAGGACCAGCTTCCGCACGGCCTTGAGATCGTCAACGTCAATGTGGCCGGCGACGGCACGGATTCGTCCGGTGGGCCACTGCCGGGCGCTTCGATCAGCACCTCGGCAAATCCCAACGATACGGCCACGGTGTCCGATTTCCGGCTCTCCGCCGCCGATCTCGATGGCGCCGGTGCCGCCAATGAACGCGTCATCACCTTCCAGATCACCGCCAAGATCGACCATGCGGCGTTTCCAGCGCCGACGGTTGTCGACAACCAGGGTGTGATCAAGGCGACGCCGGCCGTCGGCACGGGGGCCATCATCCCGTCGCAGGATCCGAGCAAGCCCGACGACGGCGACTTCAAGACCGGCGTCAAGACCTCGATCAAGATCGACGTCACCAAGTGCAATCCGCCACCGCCACCTCCCGGCAAGGAATGCTTCAAGGTGGAACGCGGCACGGTTGATTGCGTGCCCGGCGGCGGCGCCTTCATCTACCATATGCCGGTTGGCCCGGAGATGGGCGGCAAGTGGGTGCAGGTGTCGACGACGACACCCGGCATCACCATCATCCCCGACACCCAATTGGTGCCTCCGGGCGGCGGTGTGCTCAACTGGAAGATCGTCGGTGCGTCACCCGGCGACGTCATCCACCTCATCGTCACCGGCATCGAGACCTATGCCGGCCCGAAGGAGGGTTGGGGCCTGTGCTGCACGCAGACCATCGACATCGTCATCCCGCGCGACCAGAGATGTCCGCCCAAGGACAAGGAACCGGATCTCAAGGTCGAGAAACGCGCCGATGTCCCACGCTGCACCATGGCCGGCGGCTGCGACTTCACCATCAGGGTCACCAATGTCGGCACCGCGCCCTACAACGGCAAAATCGTGCTCGACGAGGTGACGCTGCCGGCCGGCTCGACGCTGAGTTCAGGGCCCAATCCGCCCTGGGTCTGCGTACCCGGCACCACCCCGATGATTTGCACCTATCCGGCGACCACCCTCAATCCGGGCGCCTTTGTCGACCTCAAGCTCGGCTTCAAGCCGGCCGGCGGCTGGCAAGGCAAGGTGCTGCGCAACTGCGCCACCTACAATTATCCGGCCAGCGGCAAGCCGCTGTTCGGCAGCCAGCAAAACGACAGGGGCTGCGCCTCGATCCCGATCTGCCGCCGTGGCGATCGTGACCGCGACTGCCAGCCGCCTGTCGAGAAGAAGGTTGACCTGATCCTGAAGAAGCGCGCACGCATTCCGGTCTGCACGCCGGACGGCGTCTGCTACTTCGTCATCGACATCATCAACAACGGCACAGCAACCTATAACGGGCCGCTGACGGTGATCGACAACTACCCCGGCGGCGCACCGGCCTCCTCGACCTTCGGCCCAAGCCCGCCCTGGACTTGCGGTCCGAACGGTCCCGGCCAGTTCCGCTGCGACAATGCCGGCATCTCGCTGCCTGCGGGCGCCTCGACGCCGATCTTCGTCAAGGCGGTCATGCCGGCCGGCTACCAGTCAGATGCGGTCGAGAACTGCGCCGCGGTGAAGGCCATTCCCGGTGAGGTCGACCTCACCAACAACAAGGCCTGCGCCAAGGAACGCATCCGTCATCCCAATGGCGGCAAGCCGACCTTGCGCATCACCAAGGTGTGCAACGGCTCGCTGCCCGGTGCCGCGGTCATCTCTTGCCGCATTACCGTCATCAGCCTGGGCACCGCTGCCCCCATCGGTCCGGTGCGGGTCAACGATGCCGCCACGCTGGTATCGGGCGGCGCGCCCGTCCTGATCCAGACCGTCACCCCTGACGGCGCGGAATGGGCATGCGGACCGGTCCCGGCCAATGCGCTGTCGTGCCAGATTCCGGGCGCCGTCATGACACCTGGAACCAGCCGCCACTTCGACGTGACGGTCTCGGCCAATGGCCAGTTCGAAAACTGCGCACGCGGCTCCTATGGGCCGGCGCCCGGCGACGATGTCGTCTATCCGATCGGCCAGGCCTGCGCCAAGGGCGGCGGCTCTTCGACCATCCGTGTCGAGAAGACCGGCGACCGCGAATGCCGGCTCGGCCAGCCCTGCTCGTTCGATATCACCATATCAAATGATGGGACGAGCCCCTTCTCCGGTCCGGTCCGCATCGGTGATGCGATCGGCGTGGAAGGTCTCGGCCGGCTGGACGGTGTTGCGATCACCTCGATCGACCCGCCCTTCGGCTGCTCGCCGGAGCCGACGACACTGCCGGCCTCCTGCATCGCCAACCTGACGCTCGGCGCCGGTGAAAGCCAGTCGCATCACGTCACCGTGGTCATTCCCGACGATGGCCGTCTGGCCAACCTGGAGGGCAACGTCAACGGCCAGAACTGCGTCGGCGTCCTGTCTCCCGACACGCGGGTGCAGGGCGGCGGCGACGTGCTGGGCGGTGACCAGGGCAATGTGCAGGGCGATCGCGGCAAGGCCTATGCGTGCCACCCCTTCATCATCACGCATGAGATGAAGAAGGAGTGCTCGCCGGGCTTCGTCATGAACGATGCCGGCCGCTGCGTCTGCCCGGAAGGCACCACCTTCCGCAACGGCCAGTGCACCGGCGGCGGCACCAACATCCTGCCGACACCACCACCGCCGAAGCGTTGCGTGCTGCTCGAAGGCCAGATCCGCACCGAGGACGGGCGCTGCATCTGCCCGCGCGGCACGGGTTTGGAGAACGGGAAGTGCGTCAGGACCGACAGACCTGAGCAGTGCACCATCCGCGGCCAGATCCATGATGCCGATGGCGATTGTGTCTGCCCGCAAGGGACAGAGGTGCGCAACGGCGCCTGCCGTCCGATCCGGCCGAAGCCTGAGCAGTGCACCATCCGTGGCCAGATCCACGACGCCGATGGCGACTGCGTCTGCCCGCAAGGGACCGAGGTGCGCAACGGCGCCTGCCGACCGATCCGGCCGAAGCCTGACCAGTGCACCATTCGCGGCCAGGTCCACAACTCGGACGGCGATTGTGTCTGTCCGCAAGGGACCGAGGTGCGCAACGGGTCCTGCCGTCCGGTTAGGCCGAAGCCCGACCAGTGCACCATCCGCGGCCAGGTCCACGACGGCGACGGCAATTGCGTCTGCCCGAGGGGTACCGAGGTGCAAGGCAATGCCTGCCGTCGCAAGCAGCCGCAACTGGAGCAGTGCGACATACGCGGCCAGGTCCACAACAAGCGCGGCGAGTGTGTCTGCCCGCGTGGGACCGAGGTGATCGACGGCGCGTGCCGCAAGCCCAGGCAACAGACGGAATGCGCACCGGGCTCGCAGATGGTCAATGGCCAGTGCCAGCCCATCTTCAGGCGGCGCTGCCCGGAAGGCACGATCGGGCGCTATCCCAACTGCCGGCCGATACGCGGGCAGCCGTCCCTGGAGCTGCTTCCGGGCCAACTGCTGCAGCAGGTCCTGCCACGGCGTCAGCCACAGGTTGAACAGCAGCAGGATCCAGCCAGGATCCTGAAGCTCCAGCAGCAATAACGATCTGCTCGACGCCAGACCAGAAACCCGCCGGAGCAATCCGGCGGGTTTTTCTTTCATGCCCCGGGGCAAGTGGGAATTGGCGGCAACGCAGCAACGCCACCCAAGCCTGTGGAGCCATGCCTGCGCCCTCGACAAGTCACCCGCCGCGCATTAGGCAGTCGGTCCAGGGTGAGCGGTATGAAAAGCGCACCCGGAAAGGCCGCGAGATGAGCAAAAAGACCYTGATCGCRCCWTCGGTGCTGGCKTCGGAYTTTTCGAAGCTCGGCGACGAGGTCGAGGCGGTGGYGGCGGCCGGCGCSGACTGGATCCATCTCGAYGTCATGGAYGGSCATTTCGTSCCCAACATCACCTTCGGTCCRCCSGTSATCAAGGCGATCCGCAACCGCACCAAGGCTTTCTTCGACTGCCATCTGATGATTGCGCCGGCCGATCCCTATCTCGCCGCCTTCGCCGAGGCCGGCTGTGACGGCATGACGGTGCATGCGGAGGCCGGGCCACATCTCGACCGCTCGCTGCAGACCATCAGGAACCTCGGCAAGAAGGCCGGTGTGTCGCTCAATCCGGCGACGCCGGAAACGATGATCGAATATGTGCTCGACCGGCTCGACCTGATCCTGATCATGACCGTCAACCCGGGTTTCGGCGGCCAGGCTTTCATCCCGGCGATGGTCGACAAGGTGAGACGCGTCAAGGCGCTGATCGGCGACCGGCCGATCCGCATCGAAATCGACGGCGGCGTTTCGCCGGAGACAGCTCCCCTGGTCACATCGGCCGGCGCCGATGTGCTGGTGGCAGGTGCCGCCATCTTCAAGGGCGGCAGCGTCGAAGCCTACCGCTCCAACATCGAGGCGATCAGGACAGCGGCCGACAAGGCCGCCGGCTAAACTCACCGCTATCATCCCGTTTAATCCGACAGGCCGGCCAAGAGCCGTTGTGCGGACGCGGCTCCTTCGGGACCCGCCCTGCCCGAATCAGATTCGCTGAGAAGGCCTGATTCGGGCGAACCATCCGCTGTCTTTGCGCGCGACAGAAAAGATGCTCGCATGGGCACACAAGAAACAGATGATCCTGCGTGCATAAAAAACACGTTAAGTTTCTACTGGTTGTAGAGACGCGCAAATTTCCACGATCAGATGCAGATCGGGGTATATTCCTTTGTCCTTAAGTACAATAGAGCTATCTTGTGCTTGAGCCCCCAGGCGCAAGCACTGTATGGAACATGTACGGAAGGATTCTTTGCGGACTCGAATTGCCCGGAGAAAAATGGGGACAAGGAGTCAACTTTTGACATATGGAGCTGCCAACCTGAACGACGACGGCACAGGATCCAAGAGCACACTTGCCAGTACGGTCTATCACCAATTGCGTGATGATCTTCTCGGCGGCGCTCTTGAAACCGAAAGCAAGCTGCGGGTCGAGTGGGTTGTTTCCAAGTATGGCGCCGGCGCTTCCCCGGTCCGTGAAGCTCTTAACCGTCTTGCCTCCGAAGGACTTCTTGGTCGCCACGACCAGCGTGGCTTTTTCATCATGCCGGTCACTGCGACGGAGCTTGAGGAGCTGACGCGCACCCGCTGCTGGCTCGAGGAGCGGGCGCTTCGCGAATCCATTGCCCATCGCACCGCCGAATGGGAAGAACAGCTGGTGCTGGCGCTGCATCGCCTGGGCCGCGCCTCACGTCTTTCGCCGCAAAATGCCACGTCGCTCGATCCGGATTGGGAGAAATTGCACCGCACCTTCCATCGGGTGCTGATCTCGGCCTGCCGGTCGCACTGGCTGGTGGGTTTCTGCGATCAGCTTTCCGATCACGCCTATCGCTACCGGCAAATGGCCAATGACGGCGAAAGCATCCAGCGCGACGATTTCGCCGAACACCGGCTGATCGCCGAAAGCGCGCTGGACGGCAATGCCGACGGCGCCGTCCAGGCCTTGATCGATCACTACCAGCTGACCGCTGCCATGTGTATGGAGCGCTTCAAGCAAGGCGAAATCGCAAAAGCCGCCGTCGCGGCCGAACGCGCCCGGCGGTAGCGCTCGTTCGGCCGACAGGCCTTCGCGACCCGTCGCGGGCAACCTTTGACGCGACCGGGTGGACCGCCACAAGTGCCCCCATTTTCCAGGCCGGCGCTGCCCCTCACCTGCCTGCCGGCATCCTCTCCCCGTAAACGGGGCGAGGGACGCTGTCCCCGCCGCTTTCGCCAATTGCCAGCGTCCAGAAAGGGCGCCGGCGTTGCTGCCGGCCTCTTTCGCCCCGTTTACGGGGAGAAATGCCCGGCAGGGCAATGAGGGGCGGCGCCAACTTCGGCGATTGGCAGGTTCCGCCACACGTTGGAAAGCGATTGCCTTGTGAACCGCCATCTCCAGTCTTGACGAGATCGCTGAGAAACGCGAACGCTTCGCCGCCAAAACATGCCGCTCAAGGTGCATGCGCAAGGCTTGCCGTTCCGCCACCCCAGGGAAAACTTCATGAGCAATCATCTGTTCGATGCGTTCCGGTCGCGGATGCCGGCGCCCGGGCGTCTGTTGATGGAGGCAGATGATGGGCGCTCGCTCAGCTATGGCGACATGCTGGCGCGGTCGGCACAGCTCGCGCATGCGCTGCTGCAACTGGACGTCGAGCCGGGTGATCGTGTCGCCGTGCAGGTCGAGAAGAGCCCGGAGGCGCTGCTGCTCTACCTCGCCTGYSTGCGYGCMGGMGCCGTCTTCCTGCCGCTCAACACCGCCTACACGCTGACSGARCTCRGCTATTTCTTCGRSGATGCCGMACCGCGSSTSRTCGTCTGCGATCCGGCACGGTCGCCCGACATCGGCCGCATGGTCGAACCGTCAGGTGCCGTCGTGGTCACACTCGATCGCAATGGCCGGGGGTCCCTTACGGACCAGGCCTCGCGACAGGCGTCCGATTTTCACGATGTCGAGCGGGGGGCGGACGATCTCGCGGCGATCCTCTACACGTCGGGAACCACCGGCCGTTCGAAAGGCGCCATGCTCAGCCACGAGAACCTGGCCTCGAACGCGCGGGTGCTGGTCGAGCAATGGCGCTTCACATCGGGCGACGTGCTGATCCACGCGCTGCCGATCTTCCATACGCACGGCCTGTTCGTCGCCACCAATGTCATCCTGATGGCCGGCGCCTCGATGCTGTTCGAACAGAAATTCGATCCGGCTCGCATCATCGCGCTGCTGCCGCGCGCAACCGCGCTGATGGGCGTGCCGACCTTCTATACCAGGCTTTTGCAGCAGGATGGTCTGGATCGTGAGACGGCTAAGAATATCCGCCTGTTCGTGTCCGGCTCGGCGCCGCTGCTGGCCGAGACGCACAAGGCCTGGCGCGAGCGCACCGGCCACGCCATCCTCGAACGCTACGGCATGACCGAGACCAACATGAACACGTCGAACCCCTATGAAGGCGAACGGCGCGCCGGCACGGTCGGATTCCCCTTGCCTGGCGTGTCGCTGCGCATCGCCGATCCCGACAGCGGCAAACCGCCTGCCCAGGGCGAGGTCGGCATGATCGAGGTCAAGGGTCCGAACGTGTTTGGCGGCTACTGGCGCATGCCGGAAAAGACCAAAGCGGAATTTCGCGCCGACGGCTTCTTCATCACTGGCGACCTCGGCATTATCGATGCCGATGGCTATGTGCATATCGTCGGCCGCGGCAAGGACCTGATCATATCAGGCGGCTACAACATCTATCCGAAGGAGCTCGAAAGCGAGATCGACGCGCTCGACGGAGTGAGCGAGAGCGCCGTCATCGGCGTCGCTCATCCCGATTTCGGCGAAGGCGTCACCGCGGTCGTCGTGCGGGCGCCGAGCTCACAAATCACCGGCGCGGAAATTCTCGGCGCCATCGCCGGGCGCGTTGCAAAATACAAGCATCCGAAGCAGGTGATCTTCGTCGACGAATTGCCGCGCAACACGATGGGCAAGGTGCAGAAGAATCTTCTGCGCGATACCTATAAGGATCTCTACGCGTCCTAGAGCAATTCCAGGAAAAGTGTGAGCGGTTTTCCCRGGAAAAGCGCRTAGSGCTTTCCCTTRGGAATTGCGWMAAAACARAGAGTTAGAGCGGTTCGCCGTTTCCATGAAACGGTGAAACTCTCTAGTTCGCCGTCTTGCGCGGCTTTTCAAGCCTCGTACCGGAGCCCCACAGGGCGCGCTGGATCAGGCCGCGTTTGCGATTGCGCGGCACGAGGTCAATATCCCTGACCAGTTTTGCGCCACCCTTGTGCCGTTCGAGCGTGATCTTGCGGGTGTGGAAGGCTTCCAGTTCGGCGCGGTGCGCCACGCTGACGATGGTGACCTCGGGCAGTTCGCGGATCACCGTTTCCATCATCTGGTCCTGGCTTTTTTCGTCCAGCGCCGAGGTCGCCTCATCCAGCACGACGATGTCCGGGCGATGCAGCAAAAGCCGCGCGAAGGCGACCCGCTGCTTTTCGCCGCCCGACAGGGTCTGGTCCCAGGGCGCTTCCTCCTTGATCCGGCCGGCGAGGTGGCCGAGGCCGACCTTGTCGAGAGCCGCCTTGATCTGCTCGAGCTTCCAGTGGTTGGCGGCCGCGGGGTAGGCGACCACCCGGCGCAGCGTGCCGGACGGGATGTAGGGCCGCTGCGGCAGCATGAACAATCGTTTGTCGGGATGGAAATTGACGCTGCCGCTTCCCCATGGCCAAAGGCCCGCGATCGCCCGCACCAGCGTCGACTTGCCCGAGCCGGATTCACCTGAAACCAGCACCCGCTCGCCCGCTTCAACCCCGACTTCCGTTTCCTTGACCACGGACGTGCCGTCGTCGAGCGTCACCGAGAGATTGTCGAGGGAGAGCATCGTATCGCCCTTGGTCTCGCCGTGAAGGATGCGCCCTAGCTCGTTGCTCTGCTCGGCGCGCTCCAGCCCGTCGAGCGACATCATCAGCGAGGCGATACGGCGTGCCGAGGCGTTCCAATCGGCAAGGCGCGGATAATTATCGACCAGCCAGCCGAACGCCCCCTGCACGATGGCGAAGGCGGAGGCGGCCTGCATGACTTGGCCGAGCGACATCGAGCCTTCGAGAAACTTTGGCGCGCACAGCAGCACCGGCACGACAGGCGCGAACAGGCTCGATCCCTGCGACACCACCGCCGTGCGCATATGCTGGCCGGTCAGTTGCGCCCATCGCTTCAGCACGCCGGCAAAGGTCCTGTCGATGCCGCTGCGTTCCTCCTCCTCGCCGCCGAGCAGGGCGATGCTCTCGCCGTTTTCGCGCACGCGCGTCAGCACGTAGCGGAATTCTGCTTCCGTCTGGTTCTTCTCTTCGGACAGCCGCACGAAATCGCGGCCGATAAAGAACATCGAGGTGGAGGTGATCGCGGCATAGATCACCGCTGTGATGACGAGGAAGCCGGGCACGGTGAAGGTCGACCCTCCCAATGTGAAGCTCAAGGCCCCACCGATCGTCCACAGCACCACGATAAAGGTCGAGGCCGAAAGGGTGGCGACAATCACGCCGGCGACGAAGTCGACCGGCGCCTCGGTGGCGACCCGAAGATCTTCCGAGAGGCGCGCCTCGGGGTTCTGGTGGTCGCCCTGCACCAGGTTCAACTGGTAGTAGCGGCCGTTGGTGAGCCAGCGCGCTATCACCGAGGTGGTCAGCCAGGAGCGCCAGCGGCGCTGCATGGTCATGCGCAGATAGACCTGAGCGACGACAAGGCTGATGCTGCCAAGCACGAGCGGCACGAACACCGCGCTCAGGAAATAGACGCTATGGGCGTCGCGCTTCTCGATGGCGTCGAAAATCGAGCGGTTCCAGACATTGATCCCGTACTGGAAGCCGACATTGACGACGATGAGGATCAGCAGCCCGATCGTCAAGGGCCAGCCGAGTCTGTCGCCGTGCCGTCCCCAGTAGCCGCGTCCGCTGATCCAGAACCGCTTCAGCAGGTATTTCTTGCGCGCCTGTTCGGCTTGCTCTGGCGTCAGCTGTGGATCGGGTTCGACGGCCTCCGGCGGCGGTGTCTCGTCGACGATCCCGGGAGCCGCCGCTTCGACGGTCGAGGCTTTCTTGTCGCGTGGCTTCTTTTCGAGCGGAACTTGGTCGCGCGGCCTCTCGTCACGCGGCTTTTGCCGTCGCGGCTTGGGGGCGCTGCGCGGCTTGATTCCATCGGCCGGTGTCGATCTGGGTTTCGCGTCGGACATGCGCTCCGACAACGACCTCGAAATCAAAAGGTTTCATGACGTTCGCCCGAGAGGAGAAATTCCCAGCGGTGCTTATAATTGCGTATGCAGCAGCTCGACGACATGGTCGGCGATCGCCAGGCTYGCCGTCAGGCCGGGGCTCTCGATGCCGAACAGATTGACGATCYGCCYRRCGCCRTGRTCGGCCGGACCCTGGATCATGAAATCGGCCGCAGGCTGGCCGGGACCGGACAGYTTYGGCCTGATGCCGGCATAGGCCGGCTGCAGGACGCCGTCGGCAAGATCGGGCCAATAGCGCCGGATCGCTTCATAGAAGACGGCACTTCGGCCGGGATCGACGGTGTAATCGACATGGTCGACCCATTCGACATCAGGCCCAAAGCGGGCACTGCCGCCGAGGTCAAGCGTCAGATGGACGCCAAGGCCGCCTTCGACCGGAACCGGATAGATCAGCCGCGAAAACGGTGAACGGCCCGGAAGCGCGAAATAGTTCCCGCGCGCCAGCCACTGCCGGGGGATGAGATCCCTTGGGAAACCGTCGATGCGGCCGGCCACCGCCTGCGCATCGAGGCCCGCGGCATTGATGAAGGCGCCGGCCTCCAGGGCGAAGGTCTCGCCATTGGCATCGCGCGTGTCGATCCGGATCCCGTCGGCTTCGATCGTCGCCCCGGCGACCGAGGTGAGGAAAGCGAAAGATGCGCCGGCGGCTTCGGCGTCGCCGCGCAGCGACAGCATCAGTGCATGGCTGTCGACAATCCCGGTCGATGGCGACAGCAACGCGGCGGCACATGTCAGCGCTGGCTCCAGGCTTTCGGCCTCGCCGCGCGCCAAAAGCTGGAGATCGTCGACGCCGCAGCGGCGCGCATTGGCCTCGATCTTCCGCAACCCGTCCGTCTGGCCGGGCTCGCTGGCGACGATCAGCTTGCCGGCGCGCGTATGGGCGACGCCGTGCTCGGCGCAGTAGGCGTAGAGACGCCGCCGCCCTTCGACGCAGAGCCGGGCCTTCAGGCTTCCCGGTGCATAATAGAGCCCGGCATGGATGACTTCGGAATTGCGCGAACTGGTGATGGTGCCGATCGCGTCGGCCTGCTCGACCACCACCACCTCGCGGCCCGACAGGGCAAGCGCCCTGGCGATGGCAAGCCCGACGACGCCTGCTCCGGCGACGACACAATCGATGGTCTGCATGGCCTCGCTTTCAGCGTGAAGCGCCGGCCTCGAACACCTTGTCGCCGCCGATCCAGACGCTTCCTATGCCAAGATCGTCCGACAGCGCAACGATATCCGCCACCGTGCCGTTGGCCAGGCGGCCAAGCCGATGCGACTGGCCGACCGCCTGCGCCGGGTAGAGCGACGCCATGCGCAAGGCCTCGGACAGATCGACACCGACGACATTGTGCATGAAACGCACGGCCGAGATCATGTCGAGGTCGGCGCCCGCCAGTGTCCCGTCGGCAAGCCTGAGGCTGCCATCCCGGCGGTAGATGGTGCGGCCGTTGAGCGTGAACGAGGTCATGTCTGTGCCGATCGTCGCCATCGCGTCGCTGACCAGCACGATCTTGCCTGGCCCCTGCTTGGCATCGAGCGCGATCCTGATGGTGGCGGGATGAACATGGATGCCGTCGGCGATCAGCCCGGCGGACAAGGTGCCGATGTCGATGGCCGTGCCGGCCAGGCCCGGTTCGCGATTGCCGATCTGGCTCATGGCGTTGAACAGATGGGTGACCACGCTGGCACCCGCGTCGGCAAAGGCTTTTGCCGTGGCGTAACCGGTGTCGGAATGCCCGAGGCTGACGACGACGCCGGCCTTGACCAAGGCCGCAACACGCGCCGGTTCGACGGATTCCGGCGCGATCGTGGTGAGCAGCACCGGTAGCTTTTGCCGCGCCGCGATCAGCATTGCCTGGTCGGCATCCGTCATCGGCCGGATCAGCGCCGGATCGTGCGCGCCCTTACGGGCGATCGACAGATGCGGGCCTTCGAGATGCAGGCCGAGGAAACCAGGCACCTTTTGCAGCGCGGCTGCTTCGCCGGCGATGATCGCAGCTGCGGTGATTGCGGGCGTATCGGTGATCAGCGTCGCCAGCAGCGCTGTCGTGCCGAACGGCGCGTGTGCCTTGCAGATGGTTTCGATCGAGGCGACATCGGGGTGGTCGTTGAGCATGACGCCGCCGCCGCCATTGACCTGGATGTCGACGAAACCCGGCRCCAGMATGCCACCGCCGGTCTCGACGACACGGATATCCGATGAGACGGCGCCGGTGGGCAAAATAGCCTCGACGAGACCGTCCCGCACCACAAGGGCGTGGCCCTCGTGCCAGTCATCGCCGTCGAAAATGCGGGCGCCGGTCAGGGCAAAACGATCGCTCATACCGTCTCCGTCACCTTGCGAAGATTGCGCGGCGTGTCCGGATCGAGGCCGCGGTGGCGCGCGAAGGCCTCGACGAAGACGTAGAACGAAACGATCAGCGTCAGCGGATCGGTCAGCGGATGGCCAGTGGCGACATGCGGCAGGCGCGTGGCGCGATTGGCCAGCGCTGAGGTGACGAACACCGGCGCCCCCTTGGCCGCCAGGCCGTCGGCCGCTTCGGCGACGGACGGTTCGGATGCATCGCGCGCGGCCAGCGCCAGCACCGGAAAGTCGGGGCCGATCAGCGCCAGCGGACCGTGCATGACTTCGGCAGCACTATAGGCCTCCGCATGCATGCCGCAGGTCTCCTTGAACTTCAGCGCCGCCTCGTTGGCCATCGCCGCCGACGGGCCGCGGCCAAGGATGAACAGTGACTTCTGCTTCTCGATGGTTTCGGAGAGCACGCTCATCCAGTCGCAGGCGATCGCCTTGCCGAAATGCTCGGGCAAGCGGGCTAGTGCTGCCAGAAGCGCCTCGTCGCCGGTGGAATGCGCCATCAAGGCGAGACCGGCGACGGCGGAATTGACGAAGGTCTTGGTCGCCGCGACGCTGCGCTCGGGCCCGGCCAATATGTCGATAGCATAGTCCGAGGCACGCGCCAGCGGCGAATCGGCGGTGTTGGTGACGGCGATGGTCAGCGCGCCGCCGGCGCGTGCGGTTTCGGCCATGGCGACGATGTCGGGGCTCTTGCCCGACTGCGAGATCGCCAGGCAGGCCGAGCCGCCGAGCCTCAGCTTGCGGCCATAGATCGAAGCGATGGAGGGACCGACCGAAGCGACGGCAAGGCCCGCGGTCAGTTCGACGGCATACTTCATGAAGGTCGCCGCATGGTCGGACGAACCGCGCGCCACGGTGACGACGAACTGCGGGTCGCGTTCCCTGATGCCACGCCCGGCCTCGGCAAGCACGGCGCCGGAGCCGTCGAGCAGGCGGGCGACGGCCTGCGGGATCTCCTCGATCTCGCGCTGCATATGGGTGGTGTTGGGGATCATGGTCGGCCCTCTTCGCTCGGCCCTGTCAGCCGCAGTTCGGCGACGAAATCATAGGCGTCGCCGCGGTAGATGGAACGGGTGAATTCGATCACCTTGCCGCTCGCCAGATAGGAAATGCGTTCGATGTGCAGGCCGGCRATGCCYGGYGGCACYTCCAGMAGGCGCGCATCGCTGTCGCCGAGGTTGGCGGCCGAGATGCGCTGYACSGCCCGCACCGGCCGGTTACCGGTCAATTCGAGTGCCGCATAGAGCGAGGAACCGATGCCCGCCGGGTCGGGCAGCACGCTGGCCGACAGCGAGGCGCGTTCGATCGCYAGCGGCGTGTCGTTGGCGATGCGCAGGCGCGCCACGCGCGCCACCAGTTCGCTCGACGACAGGCCAAGCACCATCATCTCGTCGGGCGAGGGGGCGTAGAGGCCGCGGTCGAGCCAGGCCGAGCGCACCGCCATGCCGCGCCGCGCCATGTCTTCGGTAAACGAGGTCAGCCGCGACAGCGACTGCTCGACGCGCTCCATGCGTGGCGCCACGAACGTGCCGGAGCCGTGGCGCTGGACGAGGATGCCGCCCTTGACCAGGTCCTGTACCGCCTTGCGCACGGTGACGCGTGAAATGTCGGCCTTGGTGGCGATGTCGCGCTCGGAAGGCAGCGCGTCGCCCGGCCCGATCAGGCCGCGGTTGACGGCGTCCTCGATGCTCTTGCGCAATTGCAGATAGAGCGGGGCGCCGCTTTGCGCGGATTGCTTCAGCGTGGCGAAGATCTGGTCGGCGGCGTCGCTCATCGAGCCGCCTCCGCTGGTTTGGCGAACAGACGCGCCGCCATCTGCACGGCGCCGCCCAGCGCGTCGTCGAGCGGCGGCTTCAGCAGTGCCTGGTAGCGTGCCGACAGGCGCGGCGCATAAAGCGGTGCCAGTCCGCCGAGCAGGCAAAGCGGCGCATCATCCGGAAGGCCGAGCGCGCCGAGCGAAGCCTCGACATCGCTGACCGCCTTGTCGACGATCCAGTTGGCGACGGCATCGCCCTTTTCGGCATGCTCGAACACTTTGGGCGCGAAGCCGCCGAAATCGCCGGGCTTGGCATTGGTGGTGAATTCGACCACGTCCTCGGGATTGTTGCGGAAGGTGGCCATCATGGCGTCGGTCAGCGGCGAGCGCGCGCGCACGCCGTCATGGGCAAGCAGCGTCTGTTCCAGGAGATCGCGGCCGATGCGGGCGCCGCTGCCCTGGTCGCCGACCTGAAAACCCCARCCGCCGATGGCGCGCGACKTGCCGTTCYTKCGCGCCATATAGGCRGTGCCGGTGCCGAGGATSGCCATGGCGCCGTCGCCGGAGCCGACMGCGCCTTCSAGYGCGATCTCGGCGTCGGTCTCGACGCGGCTGATGCTGAACGGCAGGATCGCTTCGAGCTGCTGCCGGTAAGTACCGACATTGGCGCCGGCAAGGCCGAGAATGGCTGGTGTCTGCGGGATCAGCTCCGGATCCTGCCCAGCGGCCATGAACGCCTGCCGCGCGGCGTCGACAATGTTTGAGCGCGCCCCGGTGAGGTCGRTGCGGATGTTGGCGGCGCCGCTTTTGGCGCGGCCGATGACAGCGCCGTCCACTGTTGCCAGGGCGGCCCTGCAGCTGGTGCCGCCGCCATCGATACCGAGCACGAATTTCACGCGATTTCTCCTCCGGGCGGATAATACCAATAAAATACCAATAGCCAAGGATTAATTTCCGTTTCAAAAAGATTAAGCCGTATTTTATTGAAAATCCTCAGCATTTCGTCGGCTCAGCGATTTCCTGCCCGCGAATTCGTTAATGCGTGTGGACAAGTGGTATTTTTTTGGTATTGTTCTGGTATTGGAGGAACACGGATGGCTGAAACGCGCACCGAAGCGCTTCACAGGAATGCCGAGGGGCTGGATATCCAGGCTCCGGAAGCCATCCTTGTTTCGCTGGTCGATGCGCAGATCGAGGCCGCCAAGGCCGTCCGCAACGCCATCCCCGCCATCGCCAGAGCAGCTGAAATCATTGCGGACAGGCTGAACCGCGGCGGCAAGCTTGCCTATGCCGCGGCCGGCAGTTCCGGCCTGATGGCACTGGCCGACGCCTTGGAACTGCCCGGCACCTTCGGCATTCAGCGCGACCGCATCGCCATCCTGATTGCCGGGGGCGACGAGGCTTTCCACACGCTGGCTGGCGGGCCGGAGGATGACGCGGAGGAAGCCTCGGCGGCGGTCGCCAATGCCGGCATCGGCGCAGGCGATTGCCTGATCGCCCTTTCCGCCAGCGGCACCACACCCTATGCGGTGCGCGCCATCGAGGAAGCCTCTCGTCGCGGTGCGGCCACCATCGGCATCGCCAACAACCGGGACTCGGCTCTGCTGCGTCAGGCCGATACCTCCATCCTGCTCGAAACGCCGCCGGAAGTGATCGCCGGCTCGACGCGCATGGGCGCCGGCACCGCCCAGAAGATCGCGCTCAACATGCTGTCGACCTTGACCGCCGTCCATCTCGGCCATGTCCATGACGGCTACATGGTCAACCTCATGGCCGACAACATCAAGCTGCGCGACCGCGCCGCGCGCATCGTCGCCGCCATCAGCGGGCGCAGTACGGATGATGCGGCGCGTCTGCTCGAAAAGAGCGGCGGCGCGGTCAAGACCGCCATTCTGCTCGCCGCCGGCGCCGACAGCGCCGATGCGGCGCAGAAGATACTGGAAGAGGCCGGCCAGAAGCTGCGGCCGGCCCTTTCCGCGATGGAGGGGAGCAAGCGGCGCACTGCCTCTGTTCTCATCAAAACCGAACCTGAAAAAGGTCAACAGGGAGACTGAGCATGACAACGAAACTACTGACGGCACTGCTTTTGGGCACCAGCATTCTCGGCTCGGCCGGGATGGCTTCTGCCGCGGACGTAACGCTCAACATCGAAAGCTGGCGCGGTGACGACCTTGCCATCTGGAAGGACAAGCTGATCCCGGCTTTCGAAGCCAAGAACCCCGGCATCAAGGTGGTGTTCGCACCATCGGCGCCGACCGAGTATGACGCMGCACTCGGCGCCAAGCTCGCCGCCGGCTCGGCGGGCGACCTGATCACCTGCCGCCCGTTCGACAAGTCGCTCGAGCTGTTCAAGAAGGGCAACCTTGCCGACCTCTCGGCGCTGCCCGGCATGGAGAACTTCTCGCCGGTGGCCAAGTCCGCCTGGCAGACCGACGACGGCAAGGCGAGCTTCTGCGTGCCGATGGCTTCCGTCATCCACGGCTTCATCTACAACAAGGACGCCTTCGACAAGCTCGGCATCAAGATCCCGACGACCCGCGACGAGTTCTTCGCCGCGCTCGACAAGATCAAGGCCGACGGCACCTACATCCCGATGGCGATGGGCACCAAGGACCTCTGGGAAGCCGCGACCATGGGCTACCAGAACATCGGCCCCAACTACTGGAAGGGCGAAGACGGCCGTGCGGCGCTGATCAAGGGCGACCAGAAGCTGACCGACAAGGACTGGGTCGCTCCCTATGAGGAACTGGCCAAGTGGAAGCCTTATCTGGGTGACGGCTTCGAAGCCCAGACCTATCCGGACAGCCAGAACCTGTTCACGCTCGGCCGCGCCGCCATCTACCCGGCCGGCTCGTGGGAAATCGGCCTGTTCAACACCCAGGCCCAGTTCAAGATGGGCGCCTTCCCGCCCCCGGTCGAGAAGGCCGGCGACACCTGCTACATCTCCGACCATACCGACATCGGTATGGGTCTGAATGCAGCGTCGAAGAACGCCGACGCCGCCAAGACCTTCCTGTCCTGGGTCGCTTCGCCGGATTTCGCCACCATCTACGCCAACGCGCTGCCGGGCTTCTTCAGCCTGAACTCCTCGCCGGTGAAGATGGMAGACCCGCTGGCGCAGGAATTCGTCTCCTGGCGCGRCAAGTGCAAGTCGACGATYCGCTCGACCTACCAGATCCTGTCGCGCGGCACGCCGAACCTSGAAAACGAGACCTGGGTTGAATCGGCCAACGTCATCAACGGCACCGACACSCCGGAAGCCGCGGCCAAGAAGCTGCAGACCGGTCTCGACAGCTGGTACAAGCCGGSSAAGTAAGAGCTCAGGCAACGGAGCCGGCTGGGCGCATGCCTGGCCGGTTCCGAATACCCTGGTTTTTCAGAAGTGCATCCGTTCAGATAGCGATTGTCGGCACCGCCTCGCGGCCTTACCCTTGATCCACTGGGGAAAGGCTAGCTGATCAGTCGCAGGCCTTTGTTCTTGCCGAAACGGGCAAGGATGTCACGGCCGTGCATCGAGGCATCATCTAGCATCGACACCATTTGGAACCGAGAGACGGCGGGGACCGAACTCATGGCCGCAGAAACACGACCGAAGAGACCGACCCGCTGGCACATCGGCGTCTTCCTGGCGCCGGCGCTGCTCGTCTACACGGCGATCATGATCCTGCCGCTGGCCGGCACGCTGCAGCTGTCGCTGTTCCGCAACATTGAGCAGCACCAGATCTTCGTCGGGCTGGCGAACTTCCGCACCTTGTTCGGCGACCCCAACTGGTCGGTCGGGTTCTGGAATGCGCTCAGGAACAACACCTGGTTCTTCATGATCCACATGCTGGTGCAGAACCCGATCGGCGTCATKCTGGCGGCRYTTCTRTCCAGCCCRAGGCTGAGATTYGCCGCCTTCTACCGCACGGCGATCTTCGTGCCGACSATCCTGTCCTTCGTCATCGTCGGCTTCGCCTGGAAGCTGATCCTGTCGCCGCTATGGGGCGTGGCGCCGCATCTGATGGACCTGGTCGGCCTGAAAAGCCTGTTCACGCCATGGCTTGGCAAGGAACAATACGCGCTGACCGCGCTCAGCCTGATCTCGGTGTGGCAGTTCGTCGGCATCCCGATGATGCTGATCTACGCCGCCCTGCTGTCGATCCCCGAAGAGGTGATCGAGGCGGCCGAATGCGACGGCATCACCGGCCTGTCGCAGTTCTGGAAGATCAAGCTGCCGCTGATCCTGCCGTCGATCGGCATCATCTCGATCCTCACCTTCGTCGGCAATTTCAACGCCTTCGACCTGATCTACACYGCGCAAGGSGCGCTSGCCGGGCCGAAYTATTCGACCGAYATTCTCGGCACCTTCCTCTACCGCGCCTTCTTCGGCTTCCARCTGCAGGTCGGCGATCCCAAYATGGGYGCGGCGATCGCCACGATGATGTTCCTGATCATCCTYGGCGGYGTCTGCGTCTACCTSTTCCTCGTCCAGACGCGCCTGCGTCGCTACCAGTTCTGAGGGGCAAGAGATGAGCACCGCCACCCGTTCGCTGCCCCGCACCATCGGCGCCCACGCGATCCTGTTGACCTACACGGCGATCGCGCTGTTCCCGGTGATCCTGGTGATCATGAACTCGTTCAAATCCCGCGCCGGCATCTTCGGCGCGCCGCTGACGCCGCCGACACCAAAAACTTTCGACCTGATCGGTTACACCACAGTCATCGGCCAGGGCGACTTCATCCACTATTTCCAGAACAGCCTCGTCGTCACCGTCGCCTCGCTGTTCTTCGTGCTTCTGTTCGGCGCGATGGCTGCCTTCGCGCTGTCGGAATACCGCTTCCGCGGCAATTCGCTGATGGGCCTCTACCTGGCGCTCGGCATCATGATCCCGATCCGGCTCGGCACCGTCGCCATCCTGCAATTGATGGTGGCGAGCGGGCTGGTCAACACGCTGACCTCGCTGATCCTGGTCTACACCGCGCAAGGCCTGCCGCTCGCCGTCTTCATCCTGTCGGAATTCATGAAGCAGGTGTCCGACGATCTGAAGAATGCCGGCCGCATCGACGGCCTGTCCGAATACACCATCTTCTTCCGCCTGGTGCTGCCGCTGGTGCGGCCGTCCATGGCCACCGTCGCCGTCTTCACCATGATCCCGATCTGGAACGATCTGTGGTTCCCGCTGATCCTGGCGCCGTCGGAAGAGACCAAGACGGTGACGCTCGGCGCCCAGCTGTTCCTCGGCCAGTTCGTCACCAACTGGAACGCCATCCTGGCGGCGCTGTCGCTGGCGATCATGCCGGTGCTGATCCTCTACGTCATCTTCTCGCGGCAGCTGATCCGCGGCATTACTTCCGGAGCCGTCAAGTGAGCGAGGGGCAAGAGGCCATCGTGCAGGCTCTCGTTGAGACAGGGAGCCGCTATGGATTCCGGGGCGTTCGCGCCAAAAATTTCTATCGCGAGCGGCCGGAAACAATCTGTGTGCTGAACCTTCAGAAGTCTTCCTGGGGGCCACAGTTCTATCTGAACGCCGCAGTGTGGTTCACGCGACTTGGGCCGGAGCGCCGGCCGAAGGAATACAATTGCCACATCATCTGGCGAGTCGACTCTTTGATGACTAGCGAGCAATCCAAGGCATTTGAAGGGGCGCTCAATCTGGATCATTCGATCCCGAATGACCGGAGATCTTCTCTGATCAAAGAAGGGGTCGATACATACGGCTTTGGCCTTCTGGCCCGTTGCGAGAGCGAAGAGGCTGCCCTGCAGATCGCCGGTGAGAACGGCCCGAATGTGAGAGTAGCTCTCAAAGCCCGCAGGCAAGAAAAGGCAGATTGAAATGGCTCAACCCCTTCGCGTCGTCGTCGCCGGGCTCGGCAATATGGGCCGCAGCCATGCGCTGGCCTACCATACCAATCCGGGCTTCGAGATCGCCGCACTCATCAACCGCTCCGACGTGCCTTTGCCGGAAGGGCTGTCGGGCTATAGCATCAGGCGCTCGTTCGACGACGCACTGCGCGACGAAAACCCCGATGTCGCCTGCATCGCCACCTATTCCGACAGCCATGCCGATTATGCGGTCAGGGCGTTCGAGGCCGGCTGCCACGTCTTTGTCGAAAAGCCGCTCGCAACGACCGTCGCCGACGCAAAACGTGTCGTCGCGGCCGCCAAGGCCAACGGCAAGAAACTGGTGATCGGCTACATCCTGCGCCACCACCCCTCCTGGATCAGGCTGATCGCCGAGGCACGCAAGCTCGGCGGCCCCTACGTGTTCCGCATGAACCTCAACCAGCAATCCTCGGGCCATACCTGGGAGACACACAAGCAATTGATGCAGACGACGTCGCCGATCGTCGACTGCGGCGTGCACTATCTCGACGTCATGCTGCAGATCACCGACGCCAGGCCGGTCGAGGTGCGCGGCATGGGTGTACGGCTGACCGAGGAGGTGGCGCCCTCGATGTACAATTACGGCCACCTGCAGGTGCTGTTCGATGATGGTTCGGTCGGCTGGTACGAGGCCGGCTGGGGCCCGATGATTTCCGAAACCGCCTTCTTTGTGAAGGATGTCATCTCACCCAAGGGCTGCGTGTCGATCGTCATGAAGGARGGYGTSAAGTCSGAYGACATCGACACCCACACCAAGACCTCKACYATCCGCCTGCACAGTGCGGCGACMGGSCCKGACGGCAARTTCGTCARGSAGGACGAGATGCTGTCGATGGCAGGCGAACCCGGCCACCAGGATCTCTGCGACCTCGAACAGGCCTTTGTGC
>NZ_JBFUGJ010000054.1:0-25201 GCF_056402975.1 Mesorhizobium sp. P3_A9
TATGAACGCCCTGCCCCGGCAGGGCGTTTTGTTTTGAACCGCATCGCGGCCGCTGCCTTGCATTGGTTAGCGGTTGGTGAAGCGCCCACCAAGCAATAGAGCGGTTTCCCAAACCCGTCCTTCAGCGTTTTGTGGAAAGTTGGCGCCAATCGAGAATCCGCCGGCGGGGGCCGCTGCAAGACATGCATGAACTTTGGCGCCAGTTCCGCCGCGACAGACGTGGCAACTATGCTCTTATGACTGTTGTGGCGATGGTGCCGCTGATGGGCGGCCTGGCGATTGCCGTCGACTTCACGGAAATGAACCGTGAAAAGCAGATGGTGACGAATGCGCTCGACGCTGCCAACTTCGCCACGGCGCGCCGGCTGACGGAAGGCGCGACCGACGACCAGCTGAGAGCCTATGCGCTCGACTTCTTCAACGCCAACCTGAACGATGTCGATCCCGCCAGCGCGACGCTCAACGTCACCTTGCCCAGCAACACCAGCGGCGGCGGCCTGCTGACGATGACGGCGCAGCTTGCCTACAAGCCCTATTTCTATCCTGCCTTCGCCCAACTCGTCGGCAAATCCGCAACCGATGCGAACCAAAGGATCAACTTCAACGTCACCTCCCAGGTGCGGCTGAAGAACACGCTGGAAGTTGCCCTGGTGCTCGACAATTCCGGATCGATGACCACGCTGGGCACAGGCTCGGGGCAAAAGCGCATCGATCTTCTCAAGACTGCGTCCAAGCAACTGGTCGACACGCTGGCCGCGCAGGCGGTCATGGTCAAGCAGGTCGACAAGCCGGTGCAATTCGGCCTGGTGCCCTTTGCCGCTTCGGTCAATGTCGGCTCCGGCAATGGCAACGCGTCGTGGATGGACACAGAGGGCCTGTCGCCGGTGTCGAACGAGAATTTCGACTGGTCGACGCTCAACGCGGCCAACAAATACGCCCAGCAAACCAACGGCATCTGGTATAAGCGCGGCACCGGCTGGGGCAGCGAGGAAGGCCAGACGCTGACCCGGTTTTCGCTCTACCGCGACATGAAGGTGGTCACCAACCATGAGCGTGTCATCAACAGCAAGCGCGTGGTTTGCGACGAGTACAATTCGAACAACACCTGCAAACGCAGCCACGACGAATATGACTACATCGATTCCTACGGTCCGTTCGCCAGCTGGCAGGGCTGTGTGGAGGCCCGGCCCTACCCCTACAATGTCAACGACACCCCGCCATCCGGCGGCTCGGCCAACACCGGCATAGGCGTCGGCGATCCGGCAACGATGTTCGTGCCGATGTTCGCCCCGGATGAACCTGGCAATCACTGGAAGCTCACCCAGGATCCCGACGAAGCCGCCCCGGTGACCTATGGCGCGGTGAACAGCTGGTGGAATGACGATCCTTCGAGCAGCAGCGGCCAATCACGGCTGCGCAACATGGCCAAATATTTCCAGCCGCGGCCGATCGATGCGCCGGCGCTGCCCGCCGGCAACGGCCCGAACTACAGCTGCACCACCGGTGCAATCACACCGCTGACCGATGTCAGCGTCGCCGATGGGGCCACCGCAATCAAAGCCGCGATCGACCTGATGCAGCCGAATGGCGGCACCAATGTTCCCGAGGGCATGGCGTGGGGCTGGCGGGTGGTTTCCAGCGGCGAACCGTTCACGCAAGGGCGCCTGGAAACGGAAAAAGGCAACGACAAGGTGGTGATCGTGCTGACCGACGGCGCCAACACCTACTATACGCCGTCCTCGCTGGGCTACTTAGATCCCGCCAACTCGAAATCGACCTATGCGTCCTACGGCTATCTCAACCCCGGCTATAACGGCACCTCGGTCGGCCGCATGTTCATGGGCACATCGAGCGCCATCGGTCAGTTCGACTACTCGAACGGCAACTATACGAACGCACTCAACGAGCAAATGGCAACGCTTTGCAACAACGCCAAGGCAGCCAACATCATGGTGATGACGGTGGCGCTCGACCTGTCGACGACCAAGGCCAGCGACAAGCTGGCGATCGATGCGCTGAAATCCTGCTCGTCGGACTCGCGCTTCCGCAAGGATCCCACGGACCCGACCAAGCCGGTCAAACTGTTCTGGAATGCGACCGGCGCCAGCCTGTCGAACGATTTCAAGGAAATCGGCAACGAACTGTCGAACCTGCGGGTGGTCGGCTAAAGCACGTCGCTTCAATACGGTCTCATGCGACGTGCTTTAGGTCCTTGTTTTTATGCATGTCGTTCTCCTAAAACCGAGGTCACTTTTGGGCGACATGCATTAACGGCTCCTCTGGCGCAACGCCTGGCGCCGCCAAGCCCTTGCGGCTACCTGCCGTGACAGGCACATATTGGCCGCCCGCAGGATCGCACATCATCGCGGCACGCTTGGCGACAAAGCTTGGGGGACGAACAATGCCCGATACCGCCAACCATCTCGCCTTCGCGCTGGTCTGCCTCGGCATGGTGCTGACGCCTGGCCCGAACATGATATACCTGATCTCGCGCTCGCTGTCGCAAGGGCCGAGGGCCGGACTGATCTCGCTTGGCGGGGTTGCGGTCGGCTTCCTGTTCTATGTGGTTTCGGCGGCGTTCGGCATCACCGCGCTGCTGCTTGCCGTGCCCTATGCCTATGACGCGCTGCGCTTTGCCGGCGTGCTCTATCTCTTGTGGCTTGCCTGGCAAGCGGTGAAGCCGGGCGGGCGTTCGCCGTTCCAGGTTCGCGACCTGCCGAAAGACGGGCCGCGCAAGCTGTTCGCCATGGGTCTGATGACCAATCTGCTCAATCCCAAGGTGGCGGTGCTCTATCTGTCGCTGCTGCCGCAATTCATCAGCATCGGCAAAGGCCATGTCCTGTCGCAGCTGCTGGTTCTGGGCGCGACGCAGATCACGATCAGCCTGACCGTCAATGCCATCATCGCCGTGACAGCCGGTTCGATCGCCACATTCCTTGCCGGACGGCCATTGTGGCTGGTCATTCAGCGCTGGATGATGGGAGGCGTGCTGACGGCGCTGGCGCTGAAGATGGCGACCGACGCACAGCGCTGATATCCAAGCGCCGAGCTTCGTTCTTAGCCGCTGAAGGCTTTTTTCAAGAAAGCACGGACATCGCTTACGGATTGATCGGCCGCAGCCGGATTGTACTCCATCCTGTGACCATAGGCCTCGGTGCCGGTCTTCAATCCCGGAGAGGCGAATGCATGACGGGCACCCTTGAAGACCTCTAGTTGAACGGCGCTGCCCTTGCCGCTGCGCTCAGCCATCATCTCCTGGCATTTTTTGGCAGGGGTCCAATCGTCGAGCTCGCCGATCAGGATCAAGGTCGGCACCGACATGTCGCCATTCGCCGCCGAACAATTCGGATAGTAGGCAATCGCCGCCTTGAACTTGCGCTCCATGAGCCGCTCGGCGCCCCCAGCTTGCACGGCCTCGAGCGTTGTGGTCCCACCAGCAGAGGACCCCGACAAGACTATGCGTTGCGGGTCGACAAAACTCAATTTCGACAGGAACTCCAGAGCGCCATAGGCGTCATAGACGCGATCAGCAAGCAAGCCGCGATGATCGCACGTCTCGTGGATGCCTCGCGTGCTGAAGCTGTCGACAAAGAGGACGACGTAACCCCAGGAAGACAACCGCTCGGACCAGGTTTTCCTTACGCTTGGAAATAGACCCGTACACCCGTGGAGAACAACGATAGCCGGGAACGGCCCGTCACCCGGCGGTCGTGTCAGATACCCGATCAATGGCGTGCCGGGTACAGCTTTGAGCACTTGCCCGTTTTGTTGTGCAATGCGTTGTTGAAATGGCGTCGGCGCTATCGCCGCACTTTCAAATTGCACCGGCTGGTTGGCATCGGCGAGCGCCGCATTGAGGTGCCCTACAATGCCAAAACAGGTCAGCCAAACAATTTTTTTCAAGCACGCCAGCATCTTGCACGCCATCGTTAGGTCCAGCCATTTGGCCGCAGCGCCCAACACATCCGCAGCTTTGGTGGGCGCAGACTTGCTCGTCTGCTGCGTTGCCGGAACGATATGGCTCCCTACATCGGCCGGCGGATCGGCCGGATCTGCGCCGGCTCGATCACCTTGCGGTAGAGGTGCCAGGTGGCATGACCCAGGATCGGCATGACGATGGCCAGCCCGGCAAACAGCGGGATCGAGCCGATCACCAGCAGCACGGCGACCAATAGCCCCCACAGCGCCATCTGCAGCGGGTTTGCCATCACCGCGCGGGCCGAGGTCTCGATTGCCGAGACAGCGCCGACATCACGGTCAAGCATCAGCGGAAAGGCGATCACTGTTGTCGCCAGCACCACCACGGCAAAGACGAAACCGGCCGCATTGCCAAGCACAATCAAGGTCCAGCCCTTGCCGGTCGTCAGCACGTCGCGGACAAAGGCGCCGATCGAAGCCGGCGGCTGGTCGCCGAACAGGCTGGTGTAGATCGATTGGGCGGTGAACAGCCACAGCAGGAACAGCGCAAACAGCATGATGCCGATGACCGCGATCGACGGCAGCGCCGGGGAACGGCGCACATCCAGTGCATGGCGCCAGTTCGTGTTCATGCCGAGCTCGCGCCGGCGGCTGATCTCGTAGAGACCGATCGCCGCAAAAGGCCCGACCAAAGCGAAGCCCGACATCAAGGGATAGACAAGCTGGATGGCATTGGAGCCCGAGGTCCACTGCGTCAGGATCAGCCCGACGACCGGGTAGATCAGGCACAGGAACACGTAGTGGGACGGTTTTGCCCAGAAATCCTCGGCGCCGAGCTTGAGCGCGTCCCAGAGATCCGACGTGGTGAGATGGCGGACCGTTGGCTGCACGTGCATCCCGTGTGCGTCCGCCATGACATGAAAGCTGGCCATAACCTTCCTCCCGTGAGTCGGGGCGGTCACCGCCTGGAGGCCGCCCGTRGCTGCCACTGTAAGAACGAGAGTGACGATAACAAATCTGGTGGCGATTGTCGCCGCGTCAATGGTTTGAATCAGCCGTTGTCGTGTTCATCTCTGACTATCGCCTCTCATTAGGTGTGCTGGGAGACCTTCGTTGGCGAACCGTCGAGTTTCATTTTAGAATCTATGCATTTTAGCTATTGCTTAAATAGCTCATAGAGACCCCAGGCGTATCACCTGAGCATTACAAACCTTGGCGAGGGGCGATGTTCAGATTGCAGGGCTTCTGGCCTTCGGAGCGCGGCAATTTTGCCATGGCGACGGCCATAGCGATGCTGCCGATAATGGTTGTCGTGGCCGGCACGATCGATCTGACGGGCACGAGCGACGACGCCGCGCAATTGCAGAACTCGCTGGACGCGGCTGGGCTTGCCGTCGGCACAAAGTACCTCCCCAGCATGACCGCGGGTGATGTCCAGGGGCTTGGGCTGACATTCTTTACGGCCAATATGAGCGTCGCCGACCAGCAGGAATATTCAGACAGCGTCTCCGCTTTTTCGGCGACCGCCAGCGGCGACCCGAGCGCCTATTACATCTCGCTTTCGTCAAGCATCAACCATCCGAGCTTCATCAATGGCGCGGCCCCCTGGCCAGCTCACCGCTCGGCCACGGTCAAGATGAACCCTGGTGCGCAGGCCTGCGTGCTGGCGCTCGATCCACATGCGTCGGCCGCCGTGAGCCTGCAGGGCTCGACCGATGTCTCTATGAGCAACTGCGTGATCGCGGCAAATTCGGATGCGTCCGATGCCGTCAGCAGAGGCGGTTCCGCGCAGGTTTCGGCGGGCTGCGTCTCAACTGTCGGCGGCACTTCCGGGCTTTTGCCGCCCAGCGCCAATCTCAGCTGCGGAGCCCCGCTCGAACATCAATATGCGTCCTTCGATCCTCTGGCGGATGTTGTCCCTCCCGCCTACACATTGTGCCTGCCGGTTCCGAAGGGCAAAACCTACACGCTGTCGCCCGGAACCTATTGCGACAAGACCTTGTCGGGAAACATCACGCTCACCCCTGGCGTCTACATCTTGCGCGGCGCCACCCTAAAACCGGGCGGCAACGGCAGCCTGACCGGCGAGGGCGTGACCATATTCCTGATGGAGGGCTCGCAGATCTATATAAATGCCAATGAGCAGGTGAACCTTTCCCCGCCCACCAGCGGTCCCTACGCCGGCATCACCATTTTCGAGAACCACGGCAACACATCGGCCTTGACGCTGAATGGCGGTGCAAATTCCGTGATCAGCGGGTTTGTCTATGCACCTGACGCGGCCATTTCCTTTGCCGGCAACTCGGATATGAGCGGTCAGGGCGACTGTCTAAGGCTTGTCGGCCTGACCGTGCAGATGACCGGAAATTCATCCATCAAAACCGACTGCACGGCCGTGTTTGGAAATCGCGAGATGTATGCCGGCCGCTTCATCACGCTTGTGAACTAAGCGGTTAATCCCCATTTCGATCTCAGATTTTCACCGCCCTGCCCGGCAAAAGCCATGATCTCGACTATGTCAGACAGGCATGACAGCTGAAAAACTCGACATGCAACCAGCCGGGCTGAACAGACGCACGATGCTCAAGGCCGCCGGCCTCTGCGCCATTGCCGTGCTTTCCGCCTGCAGCACCGTCTCTGTACCGACGGGCGAAGGTGCGGGCGCCTCGTCCTCCGCGACTGCTACTCTGGCGGGCTTGCGCGCGACGGCCGGGCTCGGCCCGCTGACGCCGGACACCCAGCTCGAGCAGGCGGCGCTGCAGCAGGCCGGTTACATGGCATCGCGGGAGCGCATGAGCCACACGACAGGCTGGGGCAAGGACTTCGCCTCGCGCATGAAGGATAATGGCGTGCGGGGGGCCGCAGCCGAGAACATCGCCGAAGGCCGCTTCGACCAGCAGAAACTGTTCGACATCTGGATGCATTCGCAGGGCCACCGGCGCAACATACTCGATCCGGATTTCAGCCGCTTCGGGCTCGCCTATGTCCGCGACGGGCGTGACCCCAAGCTGCGCTATTGGTCACTGGTTCTCGGCAAATAAAGCTTCCCGGCCCCGTCTGCTCGTCGCCTTGATTCCTTCACGTCTTGCCACGGAGACTCAAGCGACAGTGCCTGCCTAGTCCATATGCGCCGCAGGTGCCGCACCGCCGGCTGGCGCCCGCGCAGGCTTGCGCAGCAGGAAGACGAACGGGATGGCAACCAGCGTCATCACCATCAGCATTTTGAAGTCGTTGACATAGGAGATCATCATCGCCTGGAGATTGACCATGCGATCGACCTCCGTCAGCGCCATCGGATCGCCGCCCGCCGCCGCTGGCGAGACCGCCCAGAGATTGGGATTGAACGGGTTGATGAAGGCTGAAAGCTCGGCGTGGTTGATCTGCGTGTTGCGCACCAAGAGCACCGTCACGACCGAGACGCCGATCGATGAGCCAAGATTGCGCACCAGGCTGAACAACGAGGTTGCGTCGGTGCGGAAGCGCGCGTCAAGCGTGGCGAAGGCGACCGTCGACAGCGGCACGAACACCATTCCCATGCCCAGGCCCTGGATCACACCGGAGCTGAGGATCAGCCAGTTGTCCATCTGCGGCGTGAAGCTCGCCATGGTGTAGAGCGACTGCGCGGTCAGCAGAAAGCCGACGACGACGAGAATTCTGGCGTCGATCCTATTCATGAGCCGCCCGACGACGAGCATCGAAATCATCGTGCCGAGACCGCGTGGACCTATGACGATACCGATGGTGACAGTCGGATAGCCGAAAATGGTCGACAGCATTGGTGGCAGCAGCGACATCGAGGCCAGGATGAGCACGCCCATGACGAAGATGAACGCCAGGCCGGTCACGAAATTCCGGTCGAGGAAGATCTTCGGATCGATGAATGGATGGTCTGCCGTCACTGTATGGATGACGAACACCCAGAAGCCAGTGAGGGCCAAGCCGAGTTCGATCCATATCTCGACCGAGGAAAACCARTCGACCTCGCCGCCGCGATCSAGCATCAGCTGCAGCGCGCCGACGCCGAGCGATATCATGGCAAAGCCGAAGAAATCGAAGCTGCGCACGCGCCGGGCAACGGCCGGTAGATAGGCGGCCATGCCAAGGAAGGCGACGATGCCGACCGGCAGATTGATGAAAAACACCCAGCGCCAGTTGAAATTGTCGGTCAGCCAGCCGCCCAGCGTCGGGCCCAGGATCGGTCCCAGCATGATGCCGGCGCCCCAGATGGCCATGGCTTGGCCGTGACGCTCCTTGGGGTTGATGTCGAGCAGGAAGGTCTGCGACAGCGGCACGATGGCGGCGCCGAACACGCCTTGCATCAGCCGGAACAGCACAATGGTTTCAAGGCTCCATGCCAAGCCACACAGCATGGAGAAGACGGTGAAGCCGACCACGGTCGTCAGGAACAATTCCTTGCGGCCGAAGCGGTCGGCGAGCCAGCCGGTTACCGGCGTCATGATGGCAGCGGCGACGATGTAGGAGGTCAGCACCCAGTTGATATTGTCGGGAGAGGCCCCGAGATCGCCTGTCATGGTCGGCAGCGCRACGTTGGCGATGGTGGTGTCGAGCGCCTGCATGACGGTCGCCAGCATSAGCGCAACCGTGATCAGGCCACGRTGCGGCACTTCCTTGAAAGGTTCKGGCGTGCTCATGATGCGGAACTTCCRRCMGGTAACAAAARCGTGTACACWRGGTTTCCGGGCGGCAAAGCCTTCCGTTGAGAGACCTTCATCGCGGTGGGACGCGAGTATCGATGTGGGGGTTACATCGACTGAAAGTCTCTGATGAGCGGATGCCTGCCGCCCGGAAACATGAGGACCGAGGGGTCCGTGTCGAAGATTTCAGATTTTAGCCAGGCCGCAGTGCGGCTCGAACCAAGCGCTGATCCTTGCCACTCCTCCCATCAGACCAATCCTGCTATCCGCTTCCACCCGCTGGTCTGTGCGGGCTTCCACTGACTTTTATTGCGCGGCCTCGCCAGCCGTGGCGTGACCGAATATGGCGGGAAAACCACGGGCAATGCCGGTATCTACGGTGACGCTGGCGCTCATGCCGGTCCGCAGCGCCATCCGGGCGTCGGGATCGGTCAGTTCCAGGCGCACCGGGATGCGCTGCGTGACCTTGACCCAGTTGCCGGTGGCGTTCTGGGCGGGCAGCAGCGAAAATTCCGCGCCCGTTCCCGCACCGATCGCCTTGACCGTCGCCTCGAAAGTCTTGCCTGGATAGGTATCGACGACGATCTCGGCCTTCTGGCCCGGCTTCATGTTGGTGAGCTGGGTTTCCTTGAAATTGGCATCGATCCAGGTGTCGTTGGTCTCGACCAGCGAAAACARCGGCGTGCCSGARCCGACRAACTGGCCGACCTTGAAMGAGGASGCCTGGSWGAYGACGCCGTCRGCSGGCGCCTTSACCGTGGTCTGCGCCAGGTCGTAGGCGGCCTTGTCGCGCGCGGCGAGTGCGGCCATCACCGTCGGGTGCTTGTCGGTTTCGATGTCGGGGTTGCCGCCGAGCGCGGCCTTGGCGCTGATGATGCCTTGCTGGGCCACGGTGACCTGCTGCTTTGCCTTGTCGAGGTCGTTGCGGGCCTCATCCAGCGACGATTTGGCGTTGATGCCTTTCTGGGCGAGATCGGCGGCACGATCATATTGCGACTGGGCGTAGTCGACCTCGCTGCTGGCGGACTTTTCCTGCGCCGTCGACTGGCTATAGGCGGCGCGCAGCTGCTCGACATTGAGGCGCGCGCCGGCAACCGCGGCATCGGCCTGGGCAAGCGCGATCCGGTAAGGCTCGGGGTCGATGGTGAACAGAAGGTCGCCCTGCTTGACCATCTGATGGTCCGATATGGCAACCTGGACGATACGGCCGGCGGTATCCGAGGCGATCGAGACCTTGGCCTGCTGCAGATTGGCGTTCTCCGTCTCCTGATAGCGGCCGCCGGTCACCCAGACATAGCCGCCACCGATAATCAGCACCGCCGGCAAGGCAAACATCAAAAAGAAGCGGCCTATGCGGCGCTTCTTCTTCGGCTCCGGGACCGGCTGGACGGGAGGAGCGACCGCGACAGGAGCGGCAACCGGCTGGGCCGGCGCTTCCATCTCCACCTTGGCGGCGTTTTCGTCTACCTTGGCTACCGCGTTCATGCTGCTGCGCCTTTCGTAGGCTGGACTTTGTCCGAGGACGAGGTATCGCCGTCGGCGAGATTCTGCGCCATCGCATCGAGCGCCCTGATCAGGACGCGACGGTCCTCCGGCGAAACGCCGACGAGCGATTCCTCATAGACTTCGCCGGCGAGGCTCTTGACCTCGGCATAGGCAGCGCTCGCCTTGGCGGTCGGGAAAATCATGCGCACACGACGGTCGGCGGCGTCGGCGCGGCGCTCGATCCAGCCGCCCTCCTCCATCCGGTCGACAAGCCGCGAAACGCTGATCGGCTCGATTTCGAGCAATTCGGCGAGCCGCGCCTGGGTGACGCCCTCCTCCTTGGCGACACGCACCATGAGGCGCCATTGCGCGGAGGACAGGCCAAGCCCGCTGGCGCGCGTCTCGAAACGCTTGCGCATCAAGCGCTGCACGTCGTGGATCAAAAATCCCAGTCTGTCGATGCCATCTGAAACCATGAGCGGTATATATAATAAGCGTGCTTACTATTCAAGCCGCTGCGTTGTTCGAGAGCCGGCAAATGTGCATGCCGTTGTGATTGGTGAAAGCTTCGGGGACGATGCTGGCAACTGGTGGGCGCTCCAAGACCCGCCACATCAAGATGCGAGCCCTGAGAGGTGCCCATTTGGGCGCAGCGGCCGCTGGTCGCTTGTGACATATTCATGTACAGCCGCAGGAAGGATCGGGGGATCGACGCCATGCCGACGCTTTATGCGCTCAAGCCGGCTTTCCAGGGAAGATTGCGGCCGCTGGTCAACCGGCTGGCGGCAATCGGTATCACCGCCAACAGCATCACCATGCTGGCGGCCCTGATGTCGATCGCGGCCGGGGCGACCATCGCGATCTGGCATGAATGGCGCTGGCCGCTGCTGCTCATTCCCGTGGTGCTGTTCGTGCGTATGGCGCTCAATGCCGTGGATGGCATGCTGGCGCGAGAACACGGGCAGGCTTCGACGCTCGGCATGTATCTGAACGAGATTTGCGATGTCGTTTCGGACCTGGCGCTGATCCTGCCTTTCGCAGCCTTTGCGCTGTTCAGCGAATGGGGTGTCATTGCCTTCGCCATCACCGCGGTGCTGACCGAGTTCACCGGCGTGCTCGGCATCGCCGCCGGCATCGGGCGCAATTATGCCGGGCCGTTCGGCAAGAGCGACAGGGCGCTGGCGCTGGGCGTTGTGGCGGTCCTGTGCGCCGCCGGGCTGTGGCCGACGTCCATCGCGCCGCTTGTGTTTCCGGCCATGGCAACGCTTTCGCTGCTGACCGCCATAAACCGGATACGCGCCGGCCTTATTGGCAGCGCCAGCTGAGCACCGAGGCTCGCCATGCCGCCTGAGGGGAAAACAATGATGCACGAAACAATCGCCGCAGCGGCGGCCGAAAGCCTTGGCCGGCAAGCGCAAGAGCGTGTCTTCCACAGCCATGACGGGACCGAGATCTTCTACCGGTTCTGGCCGGCGGCTTCCGCAGGTGCCAAGGGCGCGGTGGTGCTCTTCCATCGCGGCCATGAACATGGCGGCCGCATGGCTCATCTCGTCGACGAATTGCAGATGCCGGATCACGCCTTCTATGCCTGGGATGCCCGCGGCAACGGCCGTTCGTCCGGCGAACGCGGCTATGCTCCGTCCTTCTCGGCGCTGGTGCGCGACATCGACTGCTTCATGCGCGAGATCGCCGCCAGGGATGGCTTCGCCACACAGGATGTCGCGCTGATCGCGCAGTCCTTCGGCGCCGTGCTTGCCGCCGCCTGGGTGCACGACTACGCGCCGAAGCTGCGTGCCATGGTGCTGGCCTCGCCGGCCTTTTCGGTCAAGCTCTACGTGCCCTTCGCCAAGGAGGGCATCGCGCTCTGGCAAAAGGTCAAGGGCCGCTTCTTCGTCAACTCCTACGTCAAGGCGAAATTCCTGACCCATGATCCCGTGCGCATCGCCTCTTTCGAGAGCGACCCGCTGATCACGCGGCCGATCGCCTCCAACATCCTGGTCGAGCTCTACCAGCACGCCGCCCGTATCGTCGCAGACGCCCGCGCCATCACCGTGCCGACACAGCTTCTGCTTTCGGGAAGCGACTGGGTGGTGCGCCACGGCCCGCAGCACGAATTCTTCGTCAATCTCGGCAGCCGGACCAAGGAGCGCCATGTGTTGCCGGGTTTCTTCCACGACACGCTGGGCGAGCGCGACCGGGCGCAGGCCCTCGACCTGATCCGGCCCTTCCTGGCCAGGCAGTTCACGGCACCGGACGCACCGGTCGACCTGAAGCAGGCCGATATCGCCGGCTACACGCGCGACGAAGCCGACAGGCTCGCCTCGCCGCTCGACCTGTTGTCGCCCAAGGGCCTCTATTGGGCATTCAGCCGCGCCTCCATCCGCATGGGCGCCTGGGTCTCGTCGGGCATGAAGGCCGGCGTCACCACCGGCTTCGATTCCGGCTCGACGCTGGACTATGTCTATGAGAACGAAGCGCGGGGTCTCACACCTCTTGGCCGCTTCGTCGACCGCATCTTCCTGGAGGCCATCGGCTGGCGCGGCATCCGCCAGCGCAAGCTGCATCTGGAAGAACTGATCGGCTCTTGCCTGGCGACGCTCAAGGCCGCCGGCCGGCCGGCAAACATCCTCGACATCGCCGCCGGCCACGGCCGCTATGTTCTCGATGCGATCGTGAAGAGCCCGGACCAGCCGGCAAGCGTGCGCCTGCAGGATTATTCCGACCTCAATGTCGGGCTCGGCCGCAAGCTGATCGCCGAGCGGCAATTGCCGGCCAGCATCACGTTCCAGCGCGCCGACGCTTTCGATGCCGGCATGCTCGCCGCGATCGATCCGGCGCCGGACCTCGCCATCGTTTCCGGCCTCTACGAACTTTTCTCTGACAATGCGATGATCGCCCGCTCGCTCGGTGGACTGGCCCGCGCCATGCTGCCGGGCAGCCTGCTGCTTTACACCAACCAGCCCTGGCATCCGCAGCTCGAGATGATCGCGCGCAGCCTGACCTCGCATCGCGGCGGCCAGGCCTGGGTCATGCGCCGGCGCACGCAAGGCGAAATGGACCAGCTCGTCGAGGCCGCCGGTTTCGAGAAACTCGACCAGCGCATCGACCAATGGGGCATCTTCACCGTCTCGGTCGCGCGGCGCCTGTAGGACCAGCCGCCGCATGCCGACCGATCCCGAGGCCTCGCAATCCGCAGCCATCGCAGCCGCCGAACCTTATGGCCGGGTGGTCGTCAGGGCAGCGCTGTGGCTGGCTTTCCTGGCGCCGTTCTTCTACCTGACCTATGGATTCGCCAACTGGCTGGCGTCGCGGCGTGACGATGTCGGCAGCATCGTGTTCTCCTGGGAACACAGCATCCCGTTCGTCGCCTGGACCATCGTGCCCTACTGGTCGATCAACCTGTTCTATGGGCTATCGCTGCTGCTCAATGATACCCGGCAAGGGGTCGACCGCCTCGCCGGCCGCTTTCTCACCGCGCAGCTCGTCGCGGTCACTTGCTTCATCCTGTTCCCGCTGACCGCGACGTTCGTGCGACCGCCAACGACCGGTCTGCCAGGCTTCATGTTTGCCGTGCTTGGCGGCTTCGACAAGCCATTCAACCAGGCGCCGTCGCTACACATCGCCCTGCTGGTGATCATCTGGGACCATTGGCGCCATCGGCTCGGCGGCCTTCTCCTGTCGCTCTGGCATGTCTGGTGCTTCCTGATCGGCGCTTCGGTGCTGACGACATGGCAGCATCATTTCATCGACATTCCGACTGGCGCGCTGCTCGGTTTTTTCGCGCTCTGGCTGTTTCCGCGCAGCGGCGCATTGCCGTTTTCAGGCGCCCGACTGACCAGCGGTGCGAAAGCCCGTCGGCTGGCGCTGTTCTATGCGCTGGGCAGCGTCCTTGCGCTGGTCGGTGCCGCGCTCGGCGCCTTCCTTTCTGCCGTCGCACTCATCCTGCTTTGGCCAGCTTTGGCGCTGGCCATCGTCGCCTTCGCCTACGCCGGAGCCGGCGCCAAGATGTTCCAGAAATCCGCGGATGGCAGCATCACGCTCGCCAGCCGCGTCCTGCTCTTGCCCTACCGTCTCGGCGCCAGGGCAAACATATGGGCCTGGACGCGTGATCTTGCTCCCCAGGTCGCGGTGGCCGACGGCGTCTTTCTCGGTCGCTTTCCCGCGGCAAGCGAGGCCAACAGCTTCGGCACGGTCATCGACCTCGCCGCCGAACTAGAAAGGCCGGCGGGAACGACGTGCCGCTGGATCAGCTTGCCGATGGTCGACCTGTTGCCGCCGCCCGTGATGATGCAGCAGCAGGCAGCCGGCGCGCTGGAGAAAGCGCGCCGCGACGGCACGGTGCTTGTCTGCTGCGCGCTCGGCTTCCAGCGCAGCGCCGGCGTTGTCGCCGAATGGCTGGTGGCAACCGGCAGAGCCAAGACACCGGCCCAGGCTCGCGAGATGCTGACAGCCGCCGGCCGGCCGGTTCATCTTGCCGAGGCCACGGAGCGGGCGGCGTCATGACCGGCAATGCCTATCAGGAAAGCACCGATCGCTTCGCCCGCATGCTGATGCGGCAAGCCGCGTGGCCGGCCGCACTCGTGGTTGCCGCAAACATTCTCGCGCCCTTGGCCGCCTGGTCGCGCGGCGCCTTCGAGACCTGGCCCGCGGCCGTCGCGCTGTCGCTCGCCGCGGCGAGCGCAGTTGCCGTGCTGGCGCTGTCGGCACTGCTGGCATTCGACGCGCTGCTGTTCCGGCTGATGGCCAACCATGATGACGAGGCTTCCGGTGGCGCCGCGGTGGATCATATATTGGCACGCATGCGCCTGAAGCCGCTGCCGCCCTCCACACGTTCGCTCGACGACCGCATGGCCGGTACGCGCCGGTTGCTCACCAGGCAACGCATTGCCATTGGCCTGTTCGTGGCGATGCTTTTGGCGGCCGGATTTTGGGCGCCGCGATGAGCAAGCTTGCGCTGAAGACCTTCACCTTGCTGCAGACGGTAACCTCCGTTGGCCTSTCGGCGCTGGCCTGGGTGGTGACCGGSGTGCGKCCGATCTGGAAYGGCAGCCWGCCGTCGGASCGGCAGCGCATTTATTTCGCCAATCACACCAGCCATGGCGACTTCATCCTSYTGTCGGCCTGCCTCAGCGAAAAGGWGCGCGCSMKCACCCATGCCGTGGCGGCCGGCGAGTATTGGGGAAAATCGCGGCTGCGCCGCTTCATCGCGCAGGACATGCTGTCGTCCGTGCTCATCAACCGGCAATGGACGAAGCCCGAGGAAAACCCGATCGAGATCATGCTGTCGGTCCTCGACCAGGGCCACTCGCTGATCCTGTTTCCCGAAGGCACCCGCAACATGACCGAGGAGCCGCTGCTGGCCTTCCGCTCCGGGCTCTACAATTTGTCGATGGCGCGGCCGGAGGTCGAGCTGATTCCGTGCTGGATCGAGAACATGTCGCGCGTGCTGCCCAAGGGCCAGTTCCTGCCGGTTCCGCTTCTGTGCCGCGTCGTCTTCGGCGCGCCAGTGACGGTGGCACCGGGCGAGGAGCGCCGCGCCTTTCTCGACCGAGCCCACGCCACGCTCCTGGCGCTTAACCCGCGCCCTGAACGAGACGATTGATGCGCCACGACATCTCAATTTTGATCATCGGCCTGCTGGTGGTGCTGACCACCGCCAGCATCGTCGCCGCCATACTTTCGGCGCGGGCGCCGAAGCCGCTGAGTTCGACGCTGGTCAATCTCACCCAACGCATCAACGCCTGGTGGGTGATGGTGGCGCTGATGACGGTCGCCTTCTTCTTCGGCCGCTACGGCATGACCATCCTGTTCGCGCTGATTTCTTTCGCGTCGCTGCGCGAATTCGTCACGCTGACGCACACAAGCCGCAGCGACCATTGGGTGCTGCTTGGCATGTTCGGCATCATCATACCSTTTCAATACTGGCTGGTGTGGACCGCCTGGTACGGGCTCTTCGTCATCTTCATTCCGGTCTACTGCTTCCTGCTGATGCCGGCCATCACCGCGCTGCATGGCGACACCGAACGCTTTCTCGAGCGGATCGCCGCGCAGCAATGGGCGGTCATGATCTCGGTCTACTGCGTCAGCCATGTGCCAGCGCTGCTGACGCTCGACGTGCCCGGCTTCGAGGGCCGCAATCTGTTGCTGATCGCCTTCCTGATCATCGTCGTGCAAGGCAGCGACGTGCTGCAATACATCTTCGGCAAGCTGTTTGGAAAACACCGTTTCTCGCCGACCGTCTCGCCGTCGAAAACCTGGGAAGGCCTGATCGGCGGAGTGGTGTCGGCGAGCCTGCTCGGCGCGCTCTTGTCGTTCGTGACGCCGTTCTCGCCGTTGCAGGCGGCTTGCGTGGCCTTCGTCGCCTGTTCGATGGGGTTTCTGGGCGGGCTGGTGGCCTCGGCCATCAAGCGCGACCAGGGCGTCAAGGACTGGGGCCATCTCATCGAAGGCCATGGCGGCATGATGGACCGCACCGACAGCCTGGTCTTCGCCGCCCCGATCTTCTTTCACATCGTACGCTATTTCTGGACCGTCTGAACCGGCCTAGCGCAGTCAGAGCCGGTTTCGCATGACCAGCGTGACGACGAAGAAGGCGCCGAGCGAGCTGGTGATGATGCCGATCGGCAGCTCCTGCGGCGGCAGCAAGGTTCGCGCCAGAAGATCGCTTGCCAGCAAGAGCACCGCCCCGAATAGCGCACAGCTTGCGATCAGGCGCAGATGCAAGGGACCGGCCAGCGGCCGCGACAGATGCGGGATCATCAGCCCGACGAAGCCGATGACACCGGCGACCGAGACGAGAATTGCCGTCGAGAAGGCGGCAACGAGAAACGTCGTCCTGCGCATCCGCGCCACCGGCACACCAAGGCTTTCGGCGGCACTTTCACCGGCCAGGAAGGCGTCCAGCCTGCGGTGGTTCCACAACCCGTAGGCCGCGATCGTGCCGGCGCCCAGTGCGCCCAGCCAGACATTGTCCCAGCGCGCCAGCCCGAGCCCGCCCATCGTCCAGAATAGCACCGAGTGGGCCGCGCGCTGGTCTCCGGCAAACACCAGATAGTTGGTCAATGCCGTGAACAGGAAGGAGACTGCAAGGCCGGCCAGGATCAGCCGTTCCGGCCCCTGCCCCCTCACCCGCGCGACCAGCAGCAGGACGATGCTCGCGGCCAGTATGCCGCCGGTGAAGGCCGCGACCGGCAAGGTCCAGATGCCAAAACTGTCACCAAAGACGGTGATGACGGAAACAGCCCCTGCGGCAGCCCCCGAGGACAGGCCGAACAGGAACGGATCGGCAAGATCGTTGCGGGTCACCGTCTGCAACAGTGCGCCTGTTATGCCGAGGCCGCCACCGACACAGACCGCGAGGATCGTGCGCGGCAGCCGCAGGTCAACGACGATCTTGCCGATCGGGTCCGACACCTGGTGCTCATTCAACCCGACGGCATGGCCAAGTGCGGCGATGACGTCGGTCAGCGGGATCAGCGTCGAACCATAGGCGATCGACAGCAGCACGAGGGCGACGATCGCCACCGCGCCCGCCGCCATCGCCAGCGCGAATGCCTTGTGCCCCGAGAGCGCGGCGGATCCATGCCTTGGGGCAAGAAGCATCAGAACGCTTCCGGATGCATCGCTTTGGCGATCTTGGCGATCGCCTCGATGTTCGCCGGTCCGGGTGTCAGCTCGGCATAGCGCAGGGCCACGAAGCGCTCGTTCTTGACCGCATCCGTTTCCTTCATCGCCGGATGGGCCTTGAGGAAATCGAGCAATTTCTTGTAGCCGCCACCATCCTGGTAATCGAGCAGGATGAGGAATTGCGGATTGCGCGACGCCACGGTTTCCCAATCGGTGTTGCCCCAGCTGGTGTCCATGTCGGCCATGATGTTGTCACCGCCGGCGGCGGTGATCATGGCGCTGGGAATGGCGAATTTTCCGGCGGTGAACGGCTTGTCCTCACCGGAATCATAGAGGAACACCCGCGTCCCCTTGGCGCTGCCGACCTTGGCGGTGATATCAGCGAGCTGTGACTTCCAGCCGGCAACAAGCTTCTCGGCTTCGGCGTCCTTGCCAAAAATCTTGCCCAGCTTTTCGACGTCGCCATACAGAAGGTCCATCGAGGCGGCGGGGCGGTTCTTGTCGAGATGGACGCAGCTTTCGGTCAGCACCAGCGTCTTGATGCCGTGCGGGGCGAGCGTGTCGGGCGTCACGTCACCGCCCGGCTTCATGCCATAGTACCAGCCGGCGAAGAAGAAATCGGGCTCGACCGCGACGAGGTTCTCGAGCGTCGGATATTTTGGCGCCAGTTCCGGAATGGAACCCTGCTCGGCCTTGAATTCGGGGCCGACCTTGTACCATCCGGTGATGCCGGTCAGGCCGACGATCGACGGCTGCAGCTTCAGCGCGAAGGCCATCTCGGCCATGTTGAGATCGTGGATGACGGCGCGCTTGGGCGGCGCGTCGAAGGTCAACTGCTTGCCGCAGCTGTCGACGGTGACGGGGAAGGCGAAGGCCGTCGAGGCCAGCAGCGAGAAGACGAGCGACAGTGAGAGACGTTTCACGGATTTTGCTCCTTGGTTGAACAGTGTCGGATGAGGAATGGGGTCGATCAGGACGGCGGCGCGGCGCGGTTCGGAACATCGAACACCGTCAGTTCGCGGTCCTCGGTGGGATGGCGCAGGCGAAACACGTCGACGCCGAAAATCTCGCGGATCAGCTGTTGGGTCAGCGCTTCGCGCGGGGCGGCCAGCGCATGCAGCCGGGCTTCGTGCATCACCGCGACCCTGGTGGCGAAGGGCGCCACCAGGGCCAGATCATGCAGCACGGCGATAACCGTCATGCCGAAGCCGGCCACGAGTTCGAGAAGCTCACCGCGGGCGCGCGGATCGAGATGGTTGGTCGGCTCGTCGAGGAACAGCACTTTCGGTTGCTGTGCGATGGCGCGCGCCAGTTGGGCGCGTTGGCGTTCCCCACCCGACAGCGAGCCGATGCTGCGGCCAAGCAGCGGCAACAGCCCGGTCCGGCGCAGCGCATCGACGACAATGTCGCGTTCCTCGCTCCTGCGCCTCAGGCCGGCATGCGGGACGCGGCCAAGCTCGACATAGTCGATCACCGCTAGTCGCGGATCAGGCTGGTCGGTCTGGCCGACGACGGCTATGTGCAACGCCCGTTCGGCGGTCGAGATCCTGTCCAGGCGGCGCCCGCTGAGCTTCACCTCTCCGGAGCTAGGCTTGAGCATGCCCGACAGCATGCGCAGCAGTGTGGTCTTGCCGGCGCCATTGGGGCCGATGATAGCGAGGCGATCGCCTAATGCCACCGACAGGCTGACCGCATGGACCAGATCCCGCCCGTTGGCCGTCGCGCCGAGGTCGCGCGCTTCGAGAAGCGGCATTGTCATCGGCTGTCCCCCGCAGGCTTGCCCGATCCCGGGATGCGGGCCAGCGTCTTGCCGGCCAGTCGGGGCGGGCGTTGTCCGGAATTGCACCAGCCGTCGGCTAGCGAGGCGTAAAGCCTGGCAAATCGCACGAGATCGCCGGCGTCGGCCTCCGCGTCTATGGAGCCGAAGAGATAGGCGGCCTTGCCCGGCGCCTGGAAGGCCACCGTCAGCGGCCGCGCGCAGCCCGCCATGCACTCGACGCCTTCGATCGTGAAGCCATGCGCAACCACGGGCTCGTGGTGGGCTGAGAGCCGGGACCGCAAATCCGCGCAAAGGCTTTCGCCCGACCTGATCCCTGTCGGGACGTCACGGCAAAGCGTGCACACGATGATGCGATGGATGGCGCCGTCCAACTTTCCGTCACTTTCCAAAACTGGCGACGGAAGGATGTTGGCGAGCCGGCCGACAAGACCGACGTCCACGTTTCCTCCCGGCACACCCCGTCCGGTCAACTCAGTGATGGCAGGTCTCCTGGCTCGCGGGTCTCGGCTCAATCCTGCCTTCCCAGCCTTGCCGGCCAGTGGCATATCGGATCTTGCTCACCGCTTACAGTTGCGGGGGCAGCCACGGTCTCGACCTTTGAGGGTCTCACCGTGTTCCCTTTTCACCCCTTGCCTTTCGGCGCGGGGACCATCACGGGGCCACCGTAGATTTGCCCCGAGCGCATCGCAACGATTCTTTTCGACTGAACCTGTCACCATCGCGGCACCGGCAGCTTGTCAGCTAGAGGCGTGCGATATCTCCATCTGTAATGTAATAACAGAACGATTTAGGTGGTTTTCTTTGTCGATGTCAATCCCTTGCCACAACCCTTCGAACTATCGCTGAAGGTTGCGGACGCAGACAGGGCGGAGTTCGCGTGAACCCCGCCCCGGATCGGATAGTCTGCAGGCAGACGCGCTTACTTGCCTGACAGCTGCTTGGCGTTCTCGGGCGTGATCGCCGTCGTCTCGACAGTGACCGTCGTATCCACCGAAGTGGCGCAATCGAGTAGGATCTTCTTCGACATCTCGATCGCTTCCTTCGCACCCGTCGGGTAGGTGAAGGTCGCCGCCCAGTCACCCTTGGCGACGGCCTCGATGCCACCGGCCGGGCCTGGCAAGCCATCAGTACCGATGATCTTGACGTCCTTGCCAGCGCCCTTGGCGGCAAGCAGCGCGCCGGCCGCCATCATGTCGTTCGAGGCGTAGAGCACCTTGATGTCGGGATGCGCCTGCAACATGGCCGAGAAAGCGGTCTGGGCTTTATCCGGCACCCAGTCGGCAGCCTGCTCGGCAACGACCTGGATCTTGGCATTCTCCTTGACGCCGTCCTTGAAGCCATTCAGCCGCTCTACGGCCGGCGTCGAACTCGGGAGACCTTCCAGCACGGCCGCTTCGCCACCTTCCGGCAGCAAGGTCTTGGCGGTGTATTTGCCCGCTTCGAGCGCGATCTTGTAATTGTCGCCGCCGATGAAGGCGGTGTAGTCCTTGCCAGGATCGCCGACCGTCTTGCGGTCGAGTTCGATGACCGGGATGCCGGCATCCATGGCGCGCTTCACCGCCGGCGTCAGCGGCGCCGCCTCGAAGGGCGAGATCAGCAGGAGATCGACCTTCTGGGTGATGAAATTGTCGACCTGCGAGGTCTGCGTGTTGACGTTGCCGGCGCCGTCGGCGATCTGCAGCGTGAAGCCCGGCACTTCCTTGGCCGCCGCCGTCAGCTCGTCATTGACGTGCTGACGATAGGGCTCGGCATTGTTCGCCTGCGAAAAGCCGATGATGAACTGGCCGTCCTTGGCGCAGGCCTTGACCAGCGGCTCGGCGGCCTGGGCGGCTCCGGCAATGCACAGGCCGGCGCCTGCCTGAAGCACGGCATGAAGCGCGCGCCTTGTTCCTTGTCTTGTGGTTTTCATACTTACTCTCCTCCTCGTCGGGCCGGGGGGCCAGACCTTGGTTGACTGCCTTCCAAATGCTGCCGTCTTCCTCCTAACGACCCAAACCCTCGCGGCGGCGAACGAGGGATTGAAGCACTGCCGCCAGCACGATGATCGCGGCGGTGGCGAGCAACTGCATGGCGGGCGTGATGTTGTTGAGCTGCAGAATGTTGGCGAGCGCGCCGAGCATGATGGTGCCGGCCACGGTGCCGACCATCGAGCCGGCGCCGCCGAACAGGCTGGTGCCGCCGATGACCACGGCGGCGATCGCGGTGAGCTCGTAGCCCATACCGYCATTGGCGCTGCCGAAATTGAACTGGCCGGCATGGACGATGCCGGCAAGGGCGGCGGCAAAGCCGGTGATGGCATAGACCGAGATCTTGACCATCGACACCGGCACGCCCGAAATGCGCGCCGCGCGCTCATTGCCACCGACGGCAAAGACATAGCGGCCGAAGCGCGTGGTGTTGAGCACGATCGTTGCGATCGCGGCAAAGACGATGAAGACTATGGTGGCGACCGGCACGGTGTTGTGGAACAGACGCTCGCCGAGGATAGCGAACACCGGCGGCGCCAGGCCCGGCCCGTCGCCATAGGAAATGTTGATGTACTGGTTGCCCGAGACGACCAGAGCGAGACCTCGCGCGGCCTGCAAGCCGGCGAGCGTGACGATGAACGGCTCCAACCGGAAGCGGGTGGAGATGGTGCCCTGGATGGCGCCGAAGACGATGCCCATGACCAGCACCGCGAGGATGGTGGGAATGAGCCCGAAACCGCCGGAGATCATCATCGATGCTGTAACGACGCTGGACAGGCCGAGCACCGCGCCAACCGACAGGTCGATGCCGGCGGTAATGATGACGAAGGTCATGCCGATGGCGATGATGCCGGTCTCGGACACGGCGCGCACGATGTTGGCGATGTTGTCGGGATCGAGGAACAGGATCTGGCCATGCCGGCGCGGCGAGAAGATGATGCCGCCGATCGCCACCACGACCAGGCCGATCAGGCTCTGGAAGCGCACCACCAAAGCGAGCGGATCGCGATGTTTTGGCGCGGGCGCTGCCGGGGCCTGCGCCGCCGAAATCTTTTCGTCAGACATCAGGCCTCCCTGCCATTTGCCGCGGCCAGCACCGTGTGCTCGTCGACGCCGCCGATGAATTCCGCCACATTGCGCCCCTGGCGCAGCACCACGATGCGATCGCACAGGCCGATCAGTTCCGGCATCTCGCTGGACGCGACGAGGATGCCGAGCCCTTGCGCGGCGAGCGCCCGCAGGCGCGCGTAGATTTCGCCCTTGGCACCGACATCGACGCCGCGCGTCGGTTCGTCGAGCAGCAGCAGCCGGGGGTTGCCGAGGATTTCTTTCGCCAGCACCACCTTTTGCTGGTTGCCGCCCGACAGCGCGCCGACTGCGATGTCGGGATTCTTCGGCCTGATATCGAACTGGCCGAAGGACTGCTTCACTGCATCCGCCTGGCGGCGCTGAGACATCAGGCCGAAGGGCGAGATGCGGCGGATGACAGACATGACGAGGTTGAGGCCAACCGCCATTCTGAGCATCAGGCCGCTGCCGCGCCGGTCGTCGGTGACAAAGGCGATGCCGGCCGCGCGGGCCGCCCTGATCGAATCCAGCCTTACCGGCTGGCCGTCGATGGCGACCTCGCCTTCCCAACGGCCGGACAGGCCGGTGCCATAGAGCGCGCTGAGCAATTCGGTGCGCCCTGCCCCCATGATGCCGGCCAGCCCGACGATCTCGCCCGCCTTGACGTCGAGCGAGATACCGGCCGGCGGCTGCCATCCGGCGCTTTCATGGGCGAGCCTGAAGCGCGCGTCGCGCAGGCTGAGCAGCGTCTTGCCGGCCGTCCTTGAGCGTTCGGGATAAAGCTCGTCCAGCGGCCGTCCGACCAGGAGCCGAACCAGTTCGGCCTGCGGCGCGTGCGGCTCGGTGACGCCGGCGACACGGCCGTCGCGCATCACCGTCACCCGGTCGGCGATCTGCGGCACCTCCTCGAGGCGATGCGAGATGTAGACGATGCCGACGCCGCTGGCGGCGAGCTTGCGCATGATGTCGAACAGCCTGTCGACCTCGCCAACCGTCAGTGCCGCCGTCGGCTCGTCCATGATCAGCACGCGCGAAGCGTAGGACAGCGCCTTAACGATCGCCACGACCTGGCGCTGGCCAATCGACAGGTTCGCCACCATGCTGGCCGGATCGATGGCCAACTCGATGGCTTCCAGCCGCTTGCGGGCTTCGCTGCGCATCGCCGGCACGTCGAGGAAACCGCCTGGCCGCATCAGTTCGCGGCCGAGGAACAGATTGGCCGCCACGTCGAGCGTCGGCACCAGGTCGAGCTCCTGGAAGATGGTGGCGATGCCGGCCGCTTGTGCCTCGCGCGGATTGTTGAAGGTGGCCGGCTTGCCATCAATGTGGATGGTGCCTTCGTCCGGCGTGTAGACGCCCGATAGCAGGTTCATCAGCGTCGATTTCCCGGCGCCGTTTTCGCCGAGCAGGGCATGGATCTCGCCCGCCTTGAGGTCGAAGTCGACACCGCGCAGCGCCTGGACGCCGCCGAAGCGCTTGACCGCGCCGGTGACGGAAAGCAGCGGCGCGCTCATATTGACCTCATGGGGGCTGACCTCATGGGGCCGGCCTCGCACAGGATTCTCGGACCTGCAGCGCCGCCCGCAGCCGTACCGCCTGCGGCTCCAGGCCGGTGGATGCGATGCGGGCGCACAGCAAGGCCGCCGCCTGCCGTCCGATCTCGGTGCAGGGCTGCGCGACCAGCGTCAGCCGCGGCTCGAAGCAATCGGCCCATTCGAAGTCGTCGAAGCCGGCGAGCGAGAGATCGCCGGGGATTGAGAGACCTCTCTCGCGGATGGCGCGGACTGCCCCGATCGTCGTCATGTTGTTGCCCGTGACCAATGCAGTGGGCGGCGACGGCAGGGACAGGATCGCATGGGTCGATGCCGTCGCGCTTGCCGTATCGACATTATCCGGCGAGACATAGTGCGGCAGGCACTCAAGTCCATTGGCGGCCAGCGAGGCGCGAAAGGCTTCGATGCGTTCACGCGTCGTCGCCAGGCCCGGCTGGCCGGCGATATAGCCGATGCGCTTGTGGCCGAWGGATGCGACGTGGTCGATCAGCGCCCGCATCGACGACTGGTTCTCGACGCCGATCTGGTCGAAGCGTTCGTCGGCGAAACGGTCGATCAACACGCAAGGCAGCTTCTTCTCGGCCAGGTAATCGATGGCGCGCTGCGGCGCGCCCGACGGTGCCAGGATGACGCCGTCGACGCGACGCTGGTGAAAGGCGCGCACCACCGAAAGTTCGCGGTCGGGGTCCTCCTGCGTGTCGGACAGGAAGACCATGAGCCCGAGACGCGCGCATTCGGCCTCCACTGCGCAGATGATGTCGGTGAAATAGGGGTTGGAAATCGCCGAGATGGCCAGGCCGACGCTGTTGGTCGAGGAGACTTTCAGCGACCGCGCCAGTTCGTTGGGCTGATAGCCCATCGCGGCAATCACGTCATTGATGCGCCGCGCCTTCTCCGGCGAGACAAAGCGGGTGCGGTTGATGACATGCGAGACGGTCGAAACCGACACGCCGGCGCGGCGCGCGACCTCAGCCATTGTCGGCATGGCGACTCGAACGGAGTGCTGGCAAGCGCTCCTCCCTGATGATGCGTTCCCGGTCCGCTCTCACTGGTTATGGCGGATTAGCGGCGACCATAGTGTCATCGAAACGTTTGCGCAATCGCTTCGATGCGTTTTTGCTGGAGGTCGGTTGTTGTGGTGCCATGGCG
>NZ_JBFUGJ010000055.1:0-24485 GCF_056402975.1 Mesorhizobium sp. P3_A9
GAACCCGCTCTCGGTCGGCATTGCCTATGCCATGATCGACCGCATCACCGCCGACAAGGTGCCGCTGATCACGGTCAACCACGGCCGCACCGATTCCACCGACGGACGCGTTTTCCCTTACGTCTTCCCGCTGCTGCTCAACCCCTACAGCGAGACCTCGGGCATCGTGAACTACATCGCCGCCAAGGAAGGCGGCATCGACAAGCTCAAGGGCAAGAAGATCGTCGTGCTCTATCACGGCTCGCCCTACGGCAAGGAGACCATCCCGATCTATGAATTGCTGGCGCAGAAATACGGCTTCACCGTGCAGCAGATCGAGGTGCCGCATCCCGGCAACGAGCAGCAGTCGCAGTGGCTGACCATCCGCCGCGCCAAGCCGGACTTCGTCGTCCTGCGCGGCTGGGGCGTGATGAACCCGGTGGCGCTGAAGACGGCGGTCAAGGTCGGCTATCCCGTCGACCATATCGTCGGCAATGTCTGGTCGAATTCGGAAGAGGATGTCATCCCCGCCGGCGACGCAGCCAAGGGCTACACCGCCATCACCACCCAGGCCTCGGGCAACTCCTATCCGGTGGTGCAGGAGATCGTGAAGACGGTCTACGGCGCCGGCAAGGGTAACCTTGAAGACAAGTCGCGCATCGGCTCGGTCTACCACAATCTCGGCATCGTCAACGGCATCCTCAATGTCGAGGCGATCCGTGTCGCGCAGGAGAAGTTCGGCCATCGCACGCTGACCGGCGACGAGGTCCGCTGGGGCTTCGAACACCTCAAGCTCGATCCGGCCAAGGTCGAGGCGCTCGGCGCCAAGGACCTGTTCCACTCGATCAATGTCAGCTGGGACAACCACGAGGGCGAAGGCTACGTGACCTTCCAGCAGTGGGACGGCAAGAAGTGGAACGTCGTCTCCGACTGGATCGCCCCGGACTGGGCGCTGTTGCGGCCGATCATCGAGAAGTCCGCCGAGGCCTATGCCAAGGAGAAGGGCATCAAGCTGCGCACCGCCGACGATGCCAACGCCGTGACCACCAACTGATCAGCCAGCGCCGGGCGTCGCGGACCAGTTTCCGCAGCGCCCGGCCTTTCGGTTCCTCGAACCACGGAAGGATAGCCCATGCCGGACGATGACGTCATTCTTGCCGTGGACGCGGTCCATGCCACCTACAACCACGCCATCACGGCGCTGCACGGCGTCAGCTTCAAGCTTCGGCGCGGCGAGATCCTGGCGCTGCTTGGCGCCAACGGCGCCGGCAAGACCACGACGCTGAAGGCTGTCTCCAACCTGCTGCCGGCCGAGCGCGGCCAGGTCAACGCCGGCACCATCCGCTATGATGGCGCGGATGTCTCGCGCCGCAAGCCGGGCGACCTCGTGCGCGCCGGCCTGGTGCCGGTGCTCGAGGGTCGCCACTGCTTCAAGAGCCTCACCGTCGAGGAGAACCTGGTCGCCGGCGGCATCGGCCGCAGCGGCCGCCGTGCCGAGATCAATGACGATCTCGAACGGATCTATGGCTATTTCCCACGTCTCCAGGAAAAGCGTCGGACGTTGTCCGGCCTGACCTCCGGCGGCGAACAGCAGATGACGGCGATTGGCCGGGCGCTGATGTCGCGACCGCGCCTGCTGGTCCTCGACGAACCGTCGATGGGGCTAGCCCCGCTCATCGTTCAGGACATTTTCCAGACGCTGAGGAAACTGAACCGCGAGACCGGCCTGTCGATCCTGGTCGCCGAACAGAATTCGGCGGTCGCGCTTCGTTATGCCGACCACGCCACGGTGCTCGAAAACGGCGTCTCCGTTCTCTCCGGCGCGGCTGCCGATCTTCGCCAGCGCGAGGACGTGCGCGCCTTCTATCTTGGTCAATCGACCACCGGGCAACAGCCATCGCCGGCGGCCAAGCCAAATTATCTCCATGCCGTCGCCTGAAACCAGATATCAAGGAGCAGTGAAATGACCGTCTCGACCGTCAAGACAGACCACGCCTCCGCCGCCGTGCCGCCGGTCGCAAGGCCGTCGGCACCTGCCCACATCATCAAGGACGATGCCGAAGCGATTGCAGTCGCTCATGCGCTCGCCGCCGAATTCGTCAAGGAGTCCTCAAAGCGCGACCGCGAACGCATCTGGCCGGTTGCCGAGCTCGACGCCTTTTCGCAAAGCGGCCTGTGGTCGATCAATGTGCCCAAGGCCTTCGGTGGGCCGGAAGTGTCCTACGTCACGCTGGCCAAGGTGATCGAGATCATCTCGGCGGCGGATTCCTCGATCGGCCAGATCGCGCAGAACCATCTCGGTGTCGTCGCGGCCATCCGCACCGTGTCGGATGCGGATCAGCAGAAATTGCTGTTTGCCGAAGCGCTGAAGGGCACGCGGTTCGGCAACGCCTTTTCCGAGTTCGGTTCCAAGCGCGCCGCCGATTTCGAGACCCGCTTCACCGATGCCGGCGACCATGTCGTCGTCAACGGCCGCAAATTCTATTCCTCCGGCGCGCTGCTTGCCCATCTGGTGCCGATTGTGGCGCTCGATGACGAGGGCCGTGCCTGGTATGCGATCGCCGACCGTGGCGCGCCCGGCCTGACCGTCATCGACGACTGGTCGAGCTTCGGCCAGCGCACGACTTTGTCGGGCACCGTCATCATCGACAACGTCAAGGTGCCGAAGACGCATCTGGTGCCCGGCTACAAGGGCTATGACAAACCGACCGCCGACGGCGCCATCTTCCAGATCATCCAGGTCGCGGTCGACACCGGCATCGCCCAGGCGGCGATCGACGAGACGGTTCACTTCGTCAGGACCAGGAGCCGCGCCTGGATCGACAGCGGCGTCGACAATGCCTGGGACGATCCCTACACCATCCAGGCGGTCGGCGACCTGACGCTGCGCCTGCACGCCGCGCAGGCGCTGCTGGAAAAGGCCGGCCAGGCAATCGACCGGGCGGTAGCCGAGCCGACCGCCGAGACAGTGGCGCATGCGCAGATCGTCACCGCCGAGGCGAAGATCCTGTCGACGGAGGTTGCCATCGCCGCGACCAACAAACTGTTCGAACTGGCCGGCACGCGCTCGACACTGGCCGAGCACAATCTCGACAGGCATTGGCGCAATGCCCGCACCCACACGCTGCACGATCCGGTACGCTGGAAGTACTCGATCCTCGGAAAATATTTCCTCAACGGCGAAAACCCGCCGCTGCACGCCTGGAGCTGATTCCCCACCGGCGGGCGGGCGGCCCGCCCTTCAAGATTTCGACCATCATGACCAAAGAGAGCCCAGTCACCATGTCAAATCCAACMGTCGTCGGCTTTTCCGGCAAYWTCACCCGRCCGTCMAAGACGCGCGSCTTCGTCGATCTCGTCACCAGGGACATCGCCGCGCGCCATGGCCTGTCGGCAAGCACCTACGATATCGAGGATGTCGGCCCGTCGCTGGGTACGGCAAGATGGGCGCGCGACCTCGACAGCCAGGCGCAACCGATCCTGGCCCAGATCCTCGCGGCTGACGTGCTGGTGGTCGGCTCGCCGACCTACAAGGGCAGCTATACCGGCCTGTTCAAGCACTTCTTCGACCTGATCGATCCGGCAGCACTGCGGGGCAAGCCCATCCTGTTGACCGCGACCGGCGGCGGTGAGCGCCACGCCCTGATCGTCGAGCATCAAYTGCGGCCGCTGTTCGGYTTCTTCGAGGCCTTCACGCTGCCGACSGCSGTCTACGCCACSGACAAGGATTTCACCGACGGSGTGCTGCGCTCCGATGCGATCCTGAAGCGCGCGGCGCAGGCTGTGGACGAAGTCGGCTTCGTGCTGGCCAATCGCTCGTCGGGCAGGGTCGCCGCCGAGTAGCAGCCGACCGAAATCCGCACGGGCGGCACCTTCGCTTACGTGCAATTTACGACCGCCCGATACAAAGTTCCTGTCTGATTCGTCCGGGACAGGAACACCATGAGCAAAGCCCTCACGACCTTCGCACTCGTCGCGGTGCTGACCGCCTTGCTTATGGCGCTGAGCCTTGCTGTGGCCCGGCACGGCTATCCCTATGGCGCGATCGGCGCCAGGCGGCTCGACGGCATCGCCGATGCCGGAACCTTCATTCCGCTTGCGGCGGTCTTTTTCTTCAGCGCGCTGTTGATGATGATCCTGCCGATCCGCGCGGCCAGCATCGTCCTGACCCATGCCGCCGACGCGATCTTCTGGGCGGTGATCGTGCTGTTTGCCACCATTGTCGGTGGTCTTCTTGCCCGGTGGGCTTTTGGCCAAGGCAGCGCTATGGGGGCATTGCTGAACTGGCGCTTCCTGTTTGCCGTGGCGGTCGTCGGCTGTCACTTCGTCATGAACGAACTGCGCCGCAACGTGCTCTTGCGCAGCCTGTTCTTCGTGATCTTCGCCGCTGCGACGCTGGCTTGCCTGTTCTGGTCGTTCACGCTCTGAGCGTGCTGGCCAGACTCTTTGTTTAACGCAATTCCGGACGGAAAACCGTTCACACTTTTCCTGGAATTGCTCTAGTTTCCGGCCGCGATGTGGCCGGCAGCCTGCTCCATCCACGTCCAGAGATGGGCTGCAAGGCCGCGATCGACATGGATGCGCAGCTTGCTTTCATGGCGATAGGCAATGGCGCTGATGCCGGCGAAGGCAAGTGCGGCGCTGGGGCTTGGTTGTCTGGGATCAAGCGTTGTTCCACGTGCGATAAAGGCATCGAGCGCGGGGCCTTCGACCTCGAACACCTGCAGCCCCGCGCTGATCTCCGTCACCGCAAAACCCTCCGCGTGCCAACCCGTCGCGATGACGAGGGGAGTGTTCGACACGATGAGCAGCCGGTCACGCGCTAGCCGCGCCGCATAGCGGTCGCCCTGCGCCGCGCCAAAAGCGCCTACGCCGTCGCCGTGCATGCCCGATGTCTTCGCCCACGCGTCGAGGCTGCCACTGACCAACATCTGGCTGAGGCCAGGAATCGCGCGCACCGAAAGGCCTGACGTGGTGATGACCGCCGACTGCCAGTCCGGTGCGACGGACCATTTTTCCGCGAGATCACGCATGCAGCCGGTCTCCTGCCGGGTCGAAGGCGCAAGGCGGGGCGATCGTCGCCTTGCTGGCCTTGCCGAGGTGCTGGATGTCGATCGTCTCGCCATGGCGCGCCGCGCCCCGCTCGATCAGGCCAAGTGCAACCGGTCGGCCAAGCGTCGGGCTCTGGTAGCTCGAGGTGACAAAGCCCTGGCTGTGTAGTTTGCCGTCGCTCCGCTTGATGCCATGCGCGCCCGTTGGCAGCGGCGCTTCGCCTTGCGGCACCGTGAGGCCGACAAGCTGCAGGCGGTTGTTTCGCGCAGCCTCCTCGGTGAACAGCGAACGGCGGCCGACATATTCGGTTTGGCGCTTGGCGCGCGGCCCTTCGCTGCCGAGGTCGTGCGGCAGCGTGGTGCCGTCCGTGTCCTTGCCGATGACGATAAAGCCCTTTTCGGCACGCAGGATCATCAGCGCTTCGAGGCCGATGACGACGGCATCGAACGCCTGGCCCGCTTGACGCAGGTGCGCCCACAAGGGTTCGGCGCGATCGGCGCGGATCGAGATTTCGTAACTCCTGTCGCCGGTGAAGCTGACACGGGCGATGCGAACCTCGTCACCGCTATAGCTGCCATGGCCGATCGCCATATGCGGCAGGTCGGCATCGTCGAGCGAGAGGCCCAGACCAAGAGTTTCGAGTAGCTTCCGGGCATTCGGCCCCGAAACGGTCAGCGTCGCCATGTCCGCTGTGGCGTTGTGGATATAGACCGCGTCGCGGCCAAAGCGGTCCTGGCGCCATTCCTCCAGCCGCGCATGCACCGCTGCGACATGCGAGGATGAACACGAGACGACGAAGCGATGCTCGTCCAGCCGCACCAGCACGCCGTCGTCGAAGACCACGCCGTTCTCCGACAGCATGAAGCCATAGCGGCAGCGGCCCGGCTTCAGCGTCGACATGGTGTTGTAGTAGAGGAAATCGACGAACGCGGCCGCCTTCGGGCCGATCACCTCGATCTTGCCGAGCGTCGAACCGTCTAACAGCGCCACCGACTGGCGGGCGCGCCGCGCCTCGTCCTGGATCGCGCGGTCCGCATCGGCGTCGCGGCCGCCATAGTGAGCCGGGCGCAGCCAGCCGCCATATTCCTGGAAGACGGCGCCGCTGGCGCGGTGGATAGTCTCCAGCGGCAGGCGGCGCACCGGCGCCATCAATTCGCCGACGCGCGCGCCGGCAAAGCTTGCCAGCGGCACCGGCGTGAACGGTGGACGGTAGGTTGTGGTGCCGACCTCCGGCACAGTGCGGCCGGTAATGCCGGCCATCAGCGCCAGGCCGGGCAGGTTGGAGGTCTTGCCCTGGTCGGTCGCCATGCCGAGCGTGGTGTAGCGCTTCAGGTGTTCGACCGAGACGAAGTTTTCGCGTGCCGCCAGTTCGACGTCCTTCACCGTCACGTCGTTCTGGTAGTCGATCCAGATGCGCCCCTTCGAACCGGGCACCGGCCACGCCGCTGTTATGCCGCTCGTTGCCTCCGGTCCGGTGCTGCGCGGCGCTGCTGCCTTTGTCTCGCCGAGCGACGCGACCGCTTGCTGCGCGTCGGAAAACACCTCCGGCAAGGAGACCGCGCCTGCTGCCGCACCGGCAACAGCAATGCCATCCACCGGATCGCCCGGCAGGAAGGCTGCACGTGCCTCGCTCCAGGCAAGCTTGCCCCTGGCCTGGCCGAAAAGGTGAATGGTCGGCGTCCAGCCGCCGGAGACCAGCACGCAATCGGCATCGAGCCTGGTGCCGTCATCGAGCGTCACGCCTTTGACGCGAAGCTTGCCGCTCGCGGAGGCGATGGCGCGTCCTTTGATGGCCCGCACCTTGGCCGGCGTTGCGGGCATGCCGTCACGCCTGATATCGACAAGCGTGACATCAGCCCCAGCTTCGGCCAATGCTGCGGCAACCTCGTAGGCGCTGTCATTGTTGGTGGCGACGATGATGCGATGGCCGACCAGCACCGCATGGCGCCTGAGATAGGTGAGCGCCGCATCCGCCGACAGGATGCCCGGCAGGTCATTGTTGGCGAAGGGCAAGGGCCGCTCGATGGCGCCGGTCGCCAGCACGATCTGGCGCGGCCGGACCCGCCACAGCGTGTCGCGCCGGCCATCGAAATGACGCTGGTTCAGCCCCACCAGATTGTGGTCGTAGATGCCGAAGGCGGTGGTCGAAGGCAGGATCAGGTGACCGCCGGCGGCCAACTCGGCAACCGTCTCCTCGACCCAGACGACCGCCGGTTTGCCGTCGATCTCGCCGACGCGGTGGCCAAGCGAACCACCGGGCTTCTGCTGGTCGTCGACCAGCGTGACGGACAGACCCGCGCCGGCCGCCAGCCTTGCCGCCGCCAACCCGGCCGGGCCAGCGCCCACCACCAGCACGTCGCAGTGGTGATTGATCTGGTCCGCAGTGCCCGGCGAGGTCCAGTCTGCATCGACCTTGCCCAGCCCGGCCATGGCGCGGATACGCGGCTCGAACATGTGCCAGTCCGGCCACATGAAGGTCTTGTAGTAGAACGCCGCAGGAATGAAGCGCGAGAAGCGGTCGAGGAAAGCGTTGCGGTCGGCCAGTGCACTGGGTATCGCGTTGACGCTTTTCGCCACCAGCCCGTCGCGTGCCGGCTCGGTCGTGGCGCGCGTGTTCGGCGTCGCCTGCGGGCCGCCGACATCGACCAGCGCGTTCGGCTCCTCGACGCCGGCGCCCCAAATGCCACGCGGCCGGTGGTATTTGAAGCTGCGGCCGACGACCGCGACGTCATTGGCCAGCAACGCCGAAGCGATGGTGTCGCCGGCAAAGCCGTCGACGGTCGTGCCGTCGAAGCTGAAGCGGATCGGCCTCGATCGGTCGATGGCGTTGCCGCCTGTGGCAAGACGCGAGGCGGTCACGCCGCGTGCTCCCCGCCAAGCGCGGTCGAGGACAGCACCTTATGCGAGACCGTGTCGCGTTCCATGACGAAGAATTCGCCGCAGTTCATGTGCACCCAGATCTCGCGCGCCGTACCCTTCGGATTGCCGCGCATGTAGAGATATCCGGCCCAGCGCTCGATCGGCACATCGGCGCCATCCGGTCGGACATTGCCGGCATCGCCGCCATAGTGGAACTCGGTCTCGTCGCGCGGGCCGCAGAACGGGCAAGGGAAAAGCTGCATAAGTACCTCTAATGCGCGATGCCGGAGCCGGCCGCTTCGTCGATCAACCGGCCGCTGGCAAAGCGGTCGAGATCGAAGGGACGGCTAATGTCATTGTGCTTGCCCGTCGCCAGCAAGTTCGCCAGCAGTGTGCCGCCGGCGGGAATGGCCTTGAAGCCGCCTGTGCCCCAGCCGCAGTTGAGGAACAGATTGGGCAATGGCGAGGGACCGATGATTGGTGAGGAGTCCGGCACGACATCGACAATACCGGCCCATTGCCGCATCAGCTTCAGCTGGCCGAAGACCGGGAACATTTCCAACAGGCCGGCGATCACCGCCTCCAGCGTCGGCAGATTGCCGCGCTGCGCGTATGAAGGAATCCGGTCGAGCCCGCCACCGATGACGATCTCGCCCTTGTCGGATTGGCTGACATAGACACCGCAACCGGGCGACAGCACCACTGTGTCGAGGATCGGCTTTACCGGTTCGGAAACGCAGGCCTGCAGCGCATAGGAGTTGATCGGCAGCCGGAAGCCGGCCTTGGCCGCCAGCACCGAGGAATGCCCGGCCACCGCCATGCCGATGCGTTCGGAGCGGATGGCGCCACGGCTCGTCTGGACGCCGCGGCAGCGGCCGCCCTCGATGATGAAATCAGTGATCTCGCAGTTCTGGATGATGTCGACGCCGAGCCGGCTCGCCGCCCGCGCATAGCCCCAGGCAACCGCGTCGTGGCGGGCGGTGCCGGCGCGGCCTTGCCAGATGCCGCCGAAGACGGGGAAACGCGCGTCAGGCGAAAAATTGTAGATCGGCGCCACGCGGCGCACATCCTCGGGCGAAAACAGCTCGGCATCGATGCCGTTGATCTGCATGGCATTGACGGTGCGCGCGCCGATTTCCATTTCGGCGGTCGAGTGGCAGAGATTGACCATGCCGCGCTGCGACAGCATGACGTTGTAGTTCAAATCCTTCGACAAGCCTTCATAGAGCCTGTGCGCCAGCCCGTAGAGCTCGACGCTCTCCGGATAATAATAGTTGGAGCGCACCACGGTGGTGTTGCGGCCAGTGTTGCCGCCGCCGATCCAGCCTTTTTCCAATACTGCGACCCGGGTGATGCCGTGGTTCTTGGCCAGATAATACGCCGTCGCCAGCCCGTGGCCGCCGCCGCCGATGACGATCGCGTCGTAAGACGGCTTCGGCTCGGGCGAGCGCCATGCCTGCTTCCAGCCGGTCTGGCCAGCCAGGCCCTCCTTGAACAGCGACAGAGCGGAATAGCGTCTGGTCATGGTGTGCCGGACAGGCCTGTTTTCGAGGAAAGGGCGTTGATCATGGCATGGTCTTCCGCAGGGATGGCAGCGGTACGATCGGTCATGCTCGCATCGCCTTGCCCAGCGGATCGTAGGGCGACGAAGCGATGACGCGCGCACCTCTTTCGACGCCGACGATGTGGGTTGTCAACTCGGTATCGATACCGACCGCATCTCGATCGACAAGCGCCATGGCGAGGCTCTTGCCGACCGTATGGCCATAGCCGCCCGAGGTGACGAAGCCGGCAAGCTTGCCCTTGCTCCAGACCGGTTCGTAGCCGCTGGCGTCGGCATCCACCGCGTCGATTTCGAGCGTCACCAGTGTTCGCCTGGCACCGGCCTTCTGCTCTTTCAGCACCGCCTCGCGGCCGATGAAGTCGCCCTTGTCGAAAGCAATCCAGCGGTCCATGCCGGTCTCGGCAGGCGTATAATTCTGCGTGAATTCGCGCGACCAGATGCCGAAACTCTTTTCGAGCCGCAGCGAATTGACGGCGCCGAAGCCATATTCGGTGACGCCGAGGTCGCTGCCTGCCGCCAGCAGCGCGCGGCGCAGCCCGGCATGCTCATTGGCCTGGCAATGGATCTCGTAGCCGAGCTCGCCGATGACCGACAGCCGCCCGACTTTGGCCCGCACCAGGCCGACATCCAGCGTCTTGCAGGCGAGGAAGCCAAAGCCCTCATGCGAAACATCCTGGTGCGTCAGCCGCTCAAGCAGGCGGCGCGCTTTGGGGCCGGCCAGCGAAAAGCCAACCACCGCGTCCGAAATGTCGCGCACGCTAACGCCGTCGGCGAGGTGCTGTTCGAACCAGCGCATGTGCCATTGCCGAAGATAGTAGGACCCCATGATCCACCAGCAGCCGTCGCCCCAGTTGAAGACGGTGAGGTCGCCCTTGAGCTTGCCGTTCTCGCCCAGCATCGGCGCGAGTTTCGCCCGGCCGGGCTTGGGCAAGGCGCAGGCAAGCAGCCGGTCGAGCCAGGCTTCCGCTTGCGGCCCGCTGACCTCGTAGCGCGAGAAGGCGGTGATATCGAGCAGGCCGACGCCCTCGCGCACCTCACGACATTCCCGTGCGACGATGTCGAAGGCGTTGGAGCGCTTCAGCGTCGGTGTCTCGACGAAGCCTTGCGGGGCGAAATACAGCGGCACTTCCATGCCCCACGAATTGCCCCAGCGCGCGCCGGCTGCATCCATGGCGTCATGCGCGCCGGCCGTCTTCAAGGGTCGTCCTGCCGGCAATTGCTCGTTGGGATAGCTCATGACGAAGCGGCGCGAATAGAACTGCCCGGTCGTCTGCTTGATGTATTCGCGGTTGGAGGCGAAATCGCCGTAGCGGGCGATGTCCATGCCGTAGACGTCCGCTTCCGGCTCGCCATGGATCATCCATTCGGCGAGCGACTTGCCGACGCCGCCGCCTTGCAGGAAGCCGGCCATGACGCCGCAGGCCACCCAGTAATTGGCGACGCCGCGCACTGGGCCGACCAGCGGATTGCCGTCGGGCGAGAAGGTGAAGGCGCCGTTCACCCAGCGCTTGATGCCGGCCGTCTCCAGGCAGGGGTAGCGGCTGAAGCCGAGCGCCAGTTCGTTGGCGATGCGGTCGGTGTCCTCCTGGATCAGTTCGATGCCGTAGTCCCACGGCGCACCGTCCATGTTCCAGTGCTTGTGGTTGATCTCGTAGATGCCGAGCAGCAGGCCCTTCTGCTCCTGACGCATATAGGTGAAGCCTTCGAGGTCAACGATCAGCGGCAGTTCCCGGTCAAGCGCCTGGATTTCGGGCAGCGCCTCGGTGACGAGGTAGTGATGCTCCATTGGGGACACCGGCAGGTCGATGCCGGCCATCCGGCCGACCTGCTTGGCCCACAGGCCGCCGGCATTAACGACGTGCTCGGCAACGACAGTGCCTTTCTCGGTGACCACGTCCCAACTGCCGTCGGCGCGGCGGTTGAGCTCCAGCATGCGGTTGTGCTCGATGATATCGGCGCCGCGCTTCCGTGCCGCCTTGGCATAGGCGTGCACGACGCCCGACGGGTCGATATGGCCTTCGCGCGCGGCATAAAGGCCGCCCAGCATGCCGTCGGTGTTGAGGATCGGGCAGCGCTGCTTGATCTCGTCGACGCCGACCAGATGGACATCGTCGATACCCATGGTCTGGAAGATACGATAGGAGGCCTTCAGCCATTCCCAGCGCTCCGGTGCCGAGGCGACCGAGATGCCACCGGTCATATGCATGCCGATGTTCTGGCCCGATTCCTTCTCGACCTCTGACAGCAGATCGATCGTATAGGCCTGCAGCGCGGCGATGTTGGGATCGGCGTTCAGCGCATGGAAGCCGCCGGCCGCGTGCCAGCTCGACCCAGCGGTCAGCACCTCGCGTTCGATCAGCGCGACATCGCTCCAGCCGAACTTCGCCAGGTGATAGAGCACCGAGGCTCCAACCACGCCGCCGCCGATAACGATCGCCCTGTATTGCGATTTCATGCTGCTGCACTCCGTCAGGTCATGACGGTGCATCCTATCGGCATTGTACACATGTGTCTAGTGCGTTGCCAGTGACGGGCAGGATGGTCGAACGACGAGGACGTTTCTACTGCTCGGATGTGTCTGCACTGAGGGGACGACGATTAGCAGGAACGTCCGTCCCTTCGTCATCCTGGGGCGGAGCAAGGAGCGCAGCGACGCAGCGCAGACCCCAGGATCCATGCCGGGACTCCGAAGCGCCGCTACGGTGCAGAATTCCGCTCCGCTGCACTCTATGACCAAGGTCACGGAATGGATCCCAGGGTCTCCGCGACGGAGCTTCGCTTCTGCTTCGCCCAGGGATGACGACGTTGGGGATGCTTCAGCCTATGGCTGTGTCTACCGTTTGCCGGAAAGCGTCTTCTCGACATAGCGCGCGAAGTCCTCGACATCTTCTGCCGGAGGCTCCTGGCCGGTGAAGCTGCGCAGATACGAGGCGACCTGGGCCAGGCGGGTGCTCATCGGCTCGTTGAGCTCGAGCGAGTAATAGCCGATCTGCATGAAATAGAGCACACGGGCGCGCACGAACGCGTCCTCTTCCTCATAGCCATGGCGCATGTACATGTCGCGTATGGCATTGACGCGCTCTTCGTCGGCCTCGTCGAGTGCGCGCCGGATTGCGGGCGAGCGGCGAGCCCAGGCCCTGATCGCGAAATCCAGCCGGGGATCGAACAGCCTCTCGTCGACCCAGCACTCGAAAATGCTCATCACGCCCCGAATGACCGTGGCGGAGGGCCGCGAAGCACGTTCGACGATGAACCTGGTGTTGGTTTGCCGCCAATAGTCCAGCAACTGGTCGAGCAGATCCTGGCGGCTCTTGAAATACCAGTAGAAGCTGGAGCGCGAGACGTCGAGCTGCTGGCCAAGCGTCAGCACGCGGACGCGTTCGACGCCATCCGAGATCAGTGTTTCAAGCGCCAGCTTCAGCCAGTCTTCGCGAGTGGCCTTGATGTTGCCGGTGGCGCCGGCGCGCTGGATCGTCGTTTCGAGAGCTGCCATCAGCACGACGCATGACACGCCGCACCGGGCAAATCAAGGCTATGGACATATCTGTCCAGGGCAATTCGTTTCGACCTGCAGGGCGTCTCGCGGACGTTAGCCGGTTTGGCTTTCGATGGGGCGTCGCAATTACCGCGAAGGCAAGCCCGGGAATTTTGTCGCGGCGGCCGGGTCAGTGCGTGCTTTCCCGAAAGGCATTTGTCTGGCAAATACCACTTCAGACAGATGCCGCCGCGCGGCCAACCAGCAGGAAAGACCAGGACATGGCGCAGTTTCGAAAGAACCTCATCGATGGCGAATGGGTCGGCGACGCCGGGTCCCGCAACATCAACCCCTCGGATACGGGTGACGTCGTCGGCGAATATGCCTCGGCGGGGGTCGAACAGGCCAAGCAGGCCATAGCGGCGGCCAAGGCCGCCTTTCCGGCATGGTCGCGCTCCGGTCCGCTGGCACGCCACGCGGTGCTGAAAAAGGCGTCGGACGAGATCATGGCGCGCAAGGATGAGATTGGCCGCAACCTGGCRCGCGAGGAAGGCAAGACGCTGGCCGAAGGCATTGGCGAAACCATTCGCGCCGCCCAGATATTCGATTTCTTTGCCGGCGAAACATTGCGTCTGACCGGAGAGATGGTGCCAAGCGTGCGGCCGGGTGTCGGCGTCGAGATCACACGCGAAGCGGTCGGCGTGGTCGGCATCATCACGCCATGGAATTTCCCCATAGCCATCCCGGCCTGGAAGATCGCGCCGGCGCTGGCGCATGGCAACACCATCGTCTTCAAGCCAGCCGAACTTGTTCCCGAAAGCGCCTGGTCGATCGTCGACATTCTGCACCGTGCCGGCCTGCCCAAGGGCGTGCTCAATCTGGTCATGGGCAAGGGTTCGGTGGTCGGTCAGGCGATGCTCGACAGCCCTGATGTCAATGCCATCACCTTCACCGGCTCGGTCGGCACAGGCAAGCGGGTCGCGGCGGCAAGTGTGGAGCACATGCGCAAATTCCAGCTCGAAATGGGCGGCAAGAACCCGCTGGTCGTGCTCGACGATGCCGATCTTGCGGTCGCCGTCGATTGTGCACTCAACGGCGCTTTCTTCTCGACCGGCCAGCGCTGCACGGCTTCGTCCAGGCTGATCGTGACCGAAGGTATCCACGACCGTTTCGTCGACGCGCTCAAGGACCGCATGGGCAAGCTGGTCATCGGTGACGCGCTCGACGCGCAGACCCAGATCGGCCCGGTCGTCGATGCGACACAGCTTCAGCAGGACGAGGACTATATCGCCATCGGCGTCAGGGAAGGCGCGACGCTTGCCTTCGGCGGTAAAAGGCTCGACCGCAACACACCGGGCTTCTACCTCAGCCCGGCGCTGCTGACCGAGGCCACCAACGCCATGCGCAGCTCGCGCGAGGAGATTTTCGGGCCTGTCGCCAGCGTCATCCGTGTCAAGGACTATGACGAGGCGCTTTCCGTCGCCAATGACACGCCTTTCGGGCTGACCTCAGGCATCTGCACATCGAGCCTGAAGCACGCGACCCACTTCAAGCGCAATTCGGAGGCCGGCATGGTGATGGTCAATTTGCCGACGGCCGGCGTCGACTTCCACGTTCCCTTCGGCGGCCGCAAAGGCTCGAGCTTCGGCCCGCGCGAACAGGGCCGCTATGCCGCTGAGTTCTACACCACCGTCAAGACCGCCTACACATTTGCAGGCTGATCGGGCGCCGGCTCATCGGCCGGCGAGCTTTCACCGCGGAACAGGTATGAGCCAATGGCATTGCAGGAACTGACCTGGCTCAACCCGCCGCCGCATCACGCTATCGACGGCGATGCGGTGCGGGTGCGCACCGGCAAGGAGACCGATTTCTGGCGCGAGACCTTCTACGGCTTCTGGCGCGACAGCGGCCACTTCCTGCATCGGCCGGTGGAGGGCGATTTCACGGCCGAAGTCACCGTCAAGGGCAACTACGAGGTGCTCTATGACCAGGCCGGGCTGATGATCCGGCTGAGCGAAACGAACTGGATCAAGGCCGGCATCGAATACACTGACGGCCTTGCCTATTTCTCCGTCGTCGTCACCAATGACACATCGGATTGGTCGCTGGTTGCCATTCATGCCGATCCCAACGGCGTCAGCATTCGCCTGACCCGCCATGGCGAGGCGATCCGCGTCCAGTACCTCGATGCTTCGGACGGCCACTGGAAGCCGGTGCGGCTTGCCTATTTCCCGGTCTCGAAGGCGGTCGATGTCGGTATGATGTGCTGCTCGCCGCAACGCGAGGGTTTCGAGGTCACATTCTCCGGATTTTCGGTCGGCCCGCCGATTTCACGGGAGTTGCACGACTGACGCCTGGCGACATCTGCGGCCACAGGTCTATCTCGAACCCCTCTGGCAAGAACTTCAGCTGGCAGGCCGCCTTACCAGGGGACGTGTAGGATCTCCAGCTTAGGCAAGCCGACCGGCCGGATGCCGAGATCGTTGGCGAGCATGCCAAAGGCTTCGGTCTCGATCAGGTCGCGATAGGGGATTTCGGGGAAGCGAAGGCCGCCGCGATGCAGAGCGGCATCGACCAGCAGCATGGTCCCGCCGACCGCATCGAGGCCGATGATGTCGAGATGCCTGACATCGCTGAGATGATAGCGGTTTGGCGTTTGCGCCGGAGGCTGGTGGAGCCCGCCGCGTATGTCGCGGTAGTAGCGATAATCCTTGATCTGTCGTCTGATCACGAAGCTGTTGAGGTCGAAGCTGCCGCCGCCGGCGATCTTCACGCAGTTGGGCACCGCGATGCGATGTCCCGTGGCGATCAGCCGGTTCAGGGCATCGCCGGGAAAGCGCCAGACGTCGATATCGATCCACAGCGCCCAGTCGTCGTCTTCCTTCAACCCGTGATCGATCAGGTAATTGCGCACCTTGGCAATCGCGCCGCGCCTGACGCGCTGCATGCGAGGCTTTGCCCGTTTTGCCCTGTCGAGCTTGGTCCCGACCTGTCTTTGCAGCAGGACGATGTCGCGATATTTGCCGGCCAATTCTGCTGTGGCGGCCTTCAGCCGCTCCCAGCTTCCGTCCTGGCTGTCGCCTTCGCAGAAGACCAGCTTGATCCTGTCCTTGGGGTAGTCGAGCCCGTCCAGCGCATCGAGAAACGGTTGGATAAGGTCGGCGGCGTCGCGAAGCGGCACCAGAATGGCAATGTTTCGGCCTGAAGGCGGCGCGGCCGCCAGAACCGCCTTGTCGACGCCCGCTTTCGCCACGGCCTCATCCAGATACGCGCCGCGCGTCAGCTGGTACCGGAGCCGATAGGCTCGGTTGCGCAGCTTCGTCGTCCATTTCGGTGGCGGCTCCGGGGTCCACCATGTGCCGGCCCAGTGGTGGATCGAAAGTGCTGGCGTGTCGTCGCCGGCCTCATGCTCCGTGCTGCCGGCCGATGTCACAGGCGTGAACAGGCCGGAAGGATGGATGGCGAAGGCCGCCTGATCGCTGTAGCCGCGTTGCGCGGAGGTCAGCAGACAAGGGCCGGTCGCGTCGAGTATGTCCTTGGCGCCGGCAAGTCCAGGCATCATGGACAGGAGATGCAGCCAGAACGGATGCCGGGGCGGGCTCGCCATTGTCCCGTTGAACAGCAGATAGGGCAGACTGCGGAAATCCGCCTGAACGGCTGCGTGCGACGCCGGCTCCTTGCACAGCACGACACGGGTCTCGTCCATGATCGGATCAAAGGCGGCGACGCATTCGCAGTCGATGTCGGCGTAGACCCCGCCAAAATGATGCAGAAGCATATAGCGGGCCGCGTCCGACCGCTGCACGCCATTCGTGTAGCTGCAGAACATCGGCAGGAAATCAGGGTAGTGCTCGGCCACGAATTCGRGCAGCATCCTGTCGCTCCAGAACATCACCGTCCAGTGCGGATTATGCCGCTTCCAGGTGTCGGCATATGCCTGGAAGCGTGCGGGAAGGGTGTCGCTCTTCCATGTCTGGTGCAGGATTGCTGGAATCATCCGATGGTGCCGTTCAGTCCAAGCCCGTCACGAACGGCGTCGCGGATCGCTTGCGGGCCGAACCTTGCCCATACCGCGTGGTGCGCGCGAAGCCGTTGCCGCGCCCTGCGTTCGGGATCGAGACAGAGTCCGATGGCCATCTCGGCAAGCGTTTCGTCGGAGGGAGAGAGCAGCACCTCGTCGTTTTCGACCAGGTCCAGGCCTTCCGCCGCGATCGGCGTCGCGATCACCGGCACGCCCGCGGCCATTGCTTCCAGGATCTTGATGCGTGTGCCGCCGCCCGCCGTCAGCGGGACGATGGTCAGATGCGCGCTGGACAAGAGCGGCGCCACATCCACGGGGTCTTCGATGAGTTCCACACCGGGCAATCCAGCCAATGCCTGCACCTCCGGTGTCGGGGTGCGTCCCGCCAGGACGAGCCTGGCATCCGGCAGGGCTTTGCGGATACGAGGCAATATGACACTGGCCAATCGCTGCGCGGCATCGACGTTTGGCGGATAGGCGAGATGGCCGATGAACACGATCACCGGGAAGCCGTTGCCGGTCGACGGCTCGGCAGGCAGGGGCGCGGGACCATCCCCGGCTTGCGGAATTCCGTTCGGAACGACGTCGATCGGGATCTCGTGCCGGGAAAGCGTCATCAGCTTCTGGCGATCCAGGTTCGAGCAGACCCAAACCCTGTCGACAAGGTATAGGGCCTTCCTCTCGAGGAATCTGACGCCGAATGCCGCCGCGGTTCGCTTGGCACTGAGTCGCCTGATCTGTCCGGCCAGGTCGGACTCGACATTGTGCATGTCGAGAATGAGCTGCTCCGCCAGCGGCCGCAGGGGCCGCAGCAGCTTGAACAGGCTGACGCCCTCGACAATGATGGTGTCCGGGCGGAATTCACGGGCGAGCGCCTCGAGCCGCGTCAGGGCGGAACGCGGTATACGGCTCTCCGCTCTTGAGCGCCACCAGCCGATCGAGGCCGTGCGGGGCTCTCCCGCTATCGACAAGTCCTCGACGCGGATCAACGGACCGGGAGCATTCCTTGCTGTCTTCGGCTTCACCGAAACCAGGCAGACCGGTCCGAACCTGGCGGCCGCTTCGGCGTTGCGGTAGTTTCTCAGATCCGAACCCGAAGCCGGCGGAAAGGCCGGGTCTTGCGACACGACCAGCGTGCGCTTTTGGGCCGCGTGCGCGAGAGTGGCTGCAGCTGGATGCGCGCCTGTACCGCCCAATGCGGACGCCTGGGGCGTTGTGCCCGGCAGAGGGCCTAATTCAGATGGCATTTCAGAACGATTCCGTGATCACAAGCATCGGCGCCACCTTGTTTAGCTGAACAAGGCTTTCGTCAAGCACTGCATATTTTGAATACTGCCGCCCTGAGCCCTCCGCGGGCCGGCGGCGTTATCGCCTGGACCAGGCCAGCCAGCGCGCCGCCAAGCGCCTGCGCAACGAGGTGAACCGGGTTCGCCTGTAGGCGTCGCCCGCCATCTTGATGCCTTGCGCCTGCGTCGGGAAGGGATGGATGACATCGGCCAGGGCATGCAATCCCATGCCAGACCTGATGGCGAGCGTCACCGCATTGATCATCTCGCCGGCATGGCTGGCGACGACCGTCGCCCCGAGGATACGGTCGGATCCCTCCCGGACATGGATCTTGACGAACCCTTCCTCCTCGCCGTCCATGACGGCACGGGCGACATCGTGCATCAGCACCGTATAGGTCTTGACTGGAATGCCGTTCCGGCGCGCCTCGATCGGATAGAGCCCGACATGGGCGATTTCCGGATCGGTATAGGTGCACCAGGGAACGACGAGCTCGCTGAGCCTTTCGCGCCCGCGAAACAGGGCATTGCGCACGACGATGCGGGCGGTTGCTTCGGCGGTATGGGTGAACTTGTATTCCAGACACACATCGCCCGCCGCGTAGATGTGCGGATTTGTGGTTCTCAGGTGATCGTCCACCTTGATGCCATTGGCGTCATACGCCACCCCGGCGTCTTCCAGGCCGAGGCCATCGACATTGGGCGAACGGCCGACGCCGGTGATGATCTCATCGACGGAAATCGTCGTCGTGTCGCCGTCCCGCATCAGGTCGGCGAGTTTCTTGCCGCCCTCCATCCGCACCGCCACCACCTCGGTGTTAAGGCGCACCTCGACGCCCTCGCGCGCCAGCGCGTCCGAAAGGATCTGCGCCGCGTCGCGTTCCTCGCCGGGCAGGAACATTGGATCGTTTTGCGCCAGGATGACCTTCGCGCCGAGCAGGCAGAAGGCCTGCGCCGTCTCGCAGCCAAGCGGGCCGCCGCCGATGACGAGGAGCCGCTCAGGACATTGCGTGAGGTTGAACATGCTTTCGTTGTCGAGATAGCCAGCCTCGGCAAGTCCAGGGATCGCCGGTCCGCTCGGATGCGCGCCTGTTGCGACCAGGGCCTTCTTGAAATGCAGCGTCTTGCCGGCGACCTCAACCGTGTCAGGTCCACCAAAGCGGGCATCGCCGAAATAGAGGTGGATGCCTTCCGAAGCGATGGCCGCGGCCGAATCGGCGCGGCTGAGCCGCTGCCGGATCTGCCGCATCCGCATCATGGCCCGCTCGAAGTCGACGCGAAGACGCTCCGGCGTGTCGCCGCCGAAATTCTCGGCATCGCGCATGTCGGCATAGAGCCTGGCCGTGCGGATGATCGACTTCGACGGGACGCCGCCGACATTGACGCAGGCGCCACCGATCAGCCCGCGCTCGATCAGCGCAACCTTGGCGCCGAGGCTCGCGGCATCACGCGCCGCGGTCAGCCCGGCGGGCCCGGCGCCTATGACGACGAGATTGTAAGGGCCGTCGGGGGTCGGGTTCTTCCAGTGCGGCGGATGCGCGGCCCGGATCAGCTCGACGTCATTGTGGTCGACAGGGAAGGCGGCGGCCTTTGTCCGTTCACGCGCCATCGCGGCCCCCTGAAGCGGGGTTCGGCTGCGACAGCCAGCCGCCGGTGAAACCGGCTTTGCTCAGGCCGCGGCGGATGTGAGGATTGGATCGCATCAGCCTCCAGATCAGGCGCGAGCGGTGGTTCTCGATCATCATCACCACGATGCCCTGGTCCAGCCCGTAATGGCCTTCCGACACCCAGCCATTGCGGCCAAATTTTCGCCGGTTGGCCAAGGTCGGATTGAAGCCGCTCGGCAGCCGGAAATTGTCGATCACCTCCGGAAAACGGTCGCCGAGATGGCGCAAGGCGGCGAGGCAAATGTCAGGCGCGAAAGGCAGCGACGCCGGATAGGACCATGGCGCGATCGTCCCGTCATCCGGCCCGAACGGCGCGCCGCGCGCGGCATAGCCGGAAAACCGGTGCCGCCGTCGCTCGACACTGGCGCGGAAGCCGCCTGGCCCGTCGCCGGCGGAGAGCCCCCACAGGTTCTCGCCATAGCCGTCGAAGCCATAGGGGTTGTGGCGGGCATAGTCGCGCTGCAGATAGGTCGAGCGGCGGCTGTTTTCGAAATAGTCCGAATTCTTCTCGCGCATGAAGGCGTCGCGGATGCCGGCGAAATCGATCCAGGCATGCGAGAACTGATGCATGAACAACGGCCCGCCATAGAGCACGTCATGGCCGTAGATGTTTTCCCACTGATAGGTCGCCGTCCAGGCCTCGTAACTGTCGTCGGAGGTCGGGCGCTCGGGCGAGGCCATCGACAGCACATAGAGGATGGTCGCTTCGTTGTAGCCTTCCCAGCCATAGTGCAGAAAACCGCTCTTCGGCTTCCAGCCTTGCCGCAAGGTCGGAGTGCTGCCTTGCGCCCATCGCCAGTCGACGCGCCGATAGAGCGCTTCGGCCAGTTGCCGGATTTCGGCTTCCTTCTCGTCCACGCCGGAGAAATAGGCGCCGGCCACCAGTATGCCGGCCAGCAGCAAGGCGGTGTCCACCATAGACAGCTCGCAGCGCCAGACACGCAGGCCGGTGCGCATGTCCAGGAAGTGGTAGTAGAAACCCTTGTGACCGGTGACCTCTTCGCCGCTGCCTTGCGGGCTGGCCGAGAAGAAACGCAGCGCCGCAAGCGTAAGCTCCACCGCCGCCGCGCGTGTCATCCAGCCGCGYTCGACSCCGAYCGGRTAGCAGGASAGCGCAAARCCGACGACGGCGATGCTGGCCGGCGAGTTCGGCCGTGACGTGTCGGCGACCAGCCCGTTGTCGGGGTTCACAGTCTCGAGGAAATAATCGAAGGCCGCGCGCTGGTAGCGGTCCAGAAGCTCGTCATCGGACAGCGCGGCAGGTTCTGTTCTAGGCAAACGATGCAAACTCCAACCTGATGGACGCGATCCCCAGCGGTGGCACGGTTAGGTCGAACTCAAGGGTCCGGTTGCGCCAGACGACCGGTTGTTCCTGCTCCGGCGTTGCCGAGGCCGCATGCAATCGCTCGACCATCGCCGGGCTCAGATATTCGGGGCTTCCCATCGTCACCCATAGCGCCTTGGCGTTGGCATTTTCTGCATCGATGCGCCGGATGGTAGTCACTGCGGGCCGCGGAGCGTTCTGGAGTTCGATATGGACGGTCTCGTTCGTAATCGGATGCCGCGGCAAGGCGAAATTGGAGATGAGCACGGTCAGCGAATTTCCATCACGGATGCACCAGCCATCGATGGTTGGATGATCGCCTCCCATGGACAGTATCTCTGTTCCAAGCCCGTGCAGCATTTCAAAGGCACGGTAAGCCGGTTTGGCGATGCCGTGAAGGTTCATCAGGCCAAAGCCACCATGAAACGGCACCGAGGGAAAATAGTTCTCCTCGAAAATATCCGAAAAGGTCCAGTAGCTGTAGCCCTGAACCAGTCCTCTCGCTTCCATCACCGTCTTGACGATGAAGGCGGCGGCATACGGCTCGTCATGCATCGGATCGCGCGGGTTCGAAGACGTGCACCATTCGGTGTAATAGAGCGGACGATCACCAGCTTGCTGGCGCGCGGTGTGCGCCTCCTCGCGCAACGCACTTCTTGTGCTTTCCGAAAGTTGGGTTTCGGTGTCGTCGCCAGGTTGGCCGAAGGCATCGGTTGGATAGTGGTGCGTGCTGATGAAATCGGCTGGAAGGCTATTCTGCCCACAATAGGCAATGAACTCATCGATCCAGGCATTGTCGGCGGTCGCTGGTCCGCCGACCTTCAATTGCGTGTCGACGGATTTGATCGCCTTTGCCGTGCTGGCATACAGCTTGAAGTAATCCTCCTGCTTGCCGCTGCCGAACGCCTCGAGATTGGGCTCGTTCCAGACCTCGAAGAACCATTGGCGCATTTCCTCCAGGCCGTAGCGGTCRACCCAATGGCCGACAAGCTTGGTGATAAGGGTCGCCCACTGGCCGTAATCCTTCGGCGCACTGACATTGGCGCGGTAGTGGAAGATGATCTGCCCACTGGACGAAAGCATGGTCGGCATGAAGCTCAATTCGACAAAGGGCCGCATGCCGATCGACAGCAGAAAATCGAAGATCTGGTCGGCATTGAAGAACGAATAGAGCGGCTGGTCGTCCTGGTCGATGAGCGTGCCCATGTCGTCATCGAGCAAGCCGTGAAAGCGGACATGGCGAAAGCCGAGCTCGTCATGCGCGCGGCGCATCTGTGCCTGCCAGTCCGCACGCARCGCCAGCGTTGCATGGCCACTGCCGACCGTATGCTCCCAAAAATGCGGAAAGTCCTCGCCCTGGACGCCGAGATCGCAGCGAAAAGTCACGTCCATGGCGCCGTCTAGGGGAATGTTTGCCTGTCGTATGTTCTGCATTGCCGACTATACGCCGAGCGGCCGGCATTCGTTGCCTTGTCACGCGGATTTGTAGTTGCCGTCAATACGTGGCGCGCCCGCCGGAAACGTCGAAGACGGCGGCCGTCGTGAACGAGCATTCTTCCGAGGCGATCCAGCAGATCAGCGCCGCCACCTCTTCGACCTCGCCGAAGCGCGCCATCGGTATCTTGGACAGCATGAAGTCGATATGCTCCTGACTCATCTGCTTGAAGATCGCGGTGCGCACGGCCGCCGGGGTCACGCAATTCACCGTCACCTTGGTCTTGGCCAGTTCCTTGCCGAGCGACTTGGTCAGGCCGATCACCGCCGCCTTTGAAGTGCTGTAGGCGGAGGCATTGGGATTGCCTTCCTTGCCGGCGATCGAGGCGATGTTGACGATGCGGCCATAATTGCGCTCGAGCATGTGCGGCACCAGCGCYTTGTTGCAGTAGAAGACGCCGTTGATGTTGATGTCGATGACCTTCTGCCAATCCTCGACCGAATAATTCCAGGTCGTCATGTTCGGTCCGGTGATGGCGGCACTGGTGACCAGGATGTCGACGCCGCCAAGGGCTTCGATCGTCCGTGCCGCGGCGCCTGCAACGCCGGCGGCATCGGCGACGTCGATGGCAATGCCGTGCAGGCCGGGGATGACAGCCTTTGCCTGTTCGATCTGGGCCGGATCGCGATCCCAGACGCTGACACGCCCGCCCTCGTCGACGATCCTCTGCGCGACCGCCAGGCCGATGCCCGAGGCGCCGCCGGTGATGACCGCCGACCGGCCGGCAAAGCGTCCCACGAAGTTCATCGGCATCTGATTCTCCCCCTGTCTATGCTGGCTGAAGCCGCCATTGGCGGAGACTGTGAGGTCATGGCCGGGCAAGTTCAAGCCGGCATGCAGGCCGATCGTCTGGGCCAATGCCTGGCTCGGATCAGTCGGGATTTCCCTCGAGCTGCTGGCGTAGAGCTTCCACCATCGCCACCAGTGCCGGTCCGATTTCGGCATGCGCGCGTTGCTCGGTGATAATCTCGCCGATGCCGCCGCAGGTGATGGCGACCAGCGGCGAGCCGTCGCGCGGGCGGAACGGCACGCCGACTGCGTGGATGTAGCTGTGCCAGGCCCCGAACGAGGTGACATAGCCGAGCTGCTTGTACTGGGCGATCGCGTCCTCGATGGCGGCAGCGATCATTGCTGCCTTGTCGGGCTCCGCCTCCTGCAGTGCACGCACAAGGCTGGCACGTTCTTCCGGCAGAAGCCCCGCCGCATAGGCAAGCCCCATCGAAGTCTTCCAGATCGGCAAATAAGAGCCCGGATTGAGCCGCAGCGTGACCAGGCTCTCCGACCGGCAATTGGCGAGATAAACCATGTTGAGGCTGTCGCGCGTACCGATCGCCACCGCCGCGCCCGTCAAATCGGCCAGAGGCTGCATCAGCGGCCTTGCGATATGGACGACCGCGCTGGAACTGAGCGCCGAATAGCCGAGCGCCACGGTTGCCGGCCCCAGGCTGTAGCGGCCGAGGTCCTTGTCGTAGAGGAGGTAGCCGAGCGCGCTCAGCGTGTAGGTGATGCGCGAAACCGTGGCCTTGGGCAGGCCGGTGCGCGCGATGATGTCCTGGTTGCCGAGCGAGGCGTCGCCCGGCCGGAAGGCGCGCAGTATGCCGAGCCCGCGCACCAGCGACGACGAAAGCTGCGCGCCGTCGCCGTCAACTTCCGTCTCGTCCCTTGTCGCTCGCTTGCGCACGCTGGCGATCTTTCTGGCGGAGTGTCCACCGGTCGGGCCGGTCTAGCCGGCGCGGTACAGTCAAAAATGAAATTAAATTCCA
>NZ_JBFUGJ010000056.1:0-28560 GCF_056402975.1 Mesorhizobium sp. P3_A9
CCGGTGACGTGGGCGCAGGGGCTGTTTGCTCGTCGGCGTCGTGCGCTTCCGCCGACGCCGCGGATTCATCCTCTGCGGGCTTCGGCTCGACCGGCGGCTTCGAAGCGTCATCCGTGGCCGGCGCGGGCGAACCGTCCTGAGCGCTGGCCCCATCCAGGAATTTCCTCGGGCCGGTATCCTTGTCGCCGAACTGAAAGACAGGCTTCAGGCCCTCGACTGGCGGGGGCTTCTGTGCCTGCTTTTCCGGCGGAGGCGGCTTTTCAACCTTCTGCTCGGGTGGTTTTTCAACCTTCGGCTCCGGTGGCTTAGGAGGCGGCACGGGAGCAGGTTTCGGTTTCGGCTGATCGGGCGGAGGCACAAGCGCGACATTGACCAGCTGCTCCTCCGGCGGTGTTTGGGGAGGAATTGGCAGGCCGTATATCAGGATCGCCGCGATAAGCACGTGCAGGATCAGCGATGCGGGGATGCCCCACAACAGATTCCGACGCCGTTCTCGTGCCTCATCATTCATCCAGACCGATGTGGAATGAAATAGCGGCGGCTTCAAGCATAGGCATTGGATTAGCGCAATCTAGCCGCTGACAGCTTGTCGATTTGGATCACCACACGCAGGGCAGCCCGACCAAGGCGCTGGGACGGCTCAACGAGCGGCTGCCCACGATCCGATCCGTCAAGACTTGGGATCAGCCAGTTCGCCGCCGCCAGGATGGGCGCCAATCCAGCGTGCCGGCCTAATTCAGCGGGTACTTGGGGGTGAATCCGCGACTGGCCCATTCGCCGGGCGGAATCAAGGCGCCGACGCGGAAGTTGAAAGACAGGACCCTCGTCGCATCGGCGTCGACTTCGCACCGGAAGTCCAGATTATACCAGGCGCTTCTGGTGCTGAAGGCGGCTTTCGGAGGATTGAGAACATTGCCTTTGTCCAGCGTAATGGTCGGCACCCATTTGACCGAGTAGTCGGCACCTTGCAGTTCCTGGCTCAGAACATTGCCGCAAAGGGTGGCCACGCGCTGACCGCGCGGCACATTCTCCATGGAGCTTGTGGCGAACGCATTGCCGGTTGCCCCCTGCGAGTAAAGCTTTCTGACGCCGGGAAGGCCGGAATAGATCGGCGAACCCGCAACATCGTCGTTGCTGGAATTTGACCTTCCAGCATTCCCGATCGGCGCTTTGAAGGCTCTTGCGGGTTTGAACGTCATTGTCTTGGCAGGTTTGGGCTTTGCCTTTCCTGTTGAGGCTGGAGGCACCGGCTTGCCACCGGTCTCGGCCGCCAACGGCTTTGGCGCTGCGACCGCTTGCTTCTCGTCGGTTTGCGGCGCCGCCTCCTGTTTGTCCGGCTGCTGCTTGTCGGCGTCCTCGGTCGCCGGCTTTTCCTCGCTTTGCGCGGGTCTTTCGTCCGGCGTGGCGGTGGCCGGCTTCTCGTCAGGCTTGCTGGGCTCCGCCTTCTGCTGTGGCGGTGCAGCCGGGGCGGGCTGGGTCGGCGTGGGTGTCGGTGCGACAGGTGGCTTCGCCGCCTCATCCTTGGCCGGCGACGGCGTGTCGGGTTTAGCGCTGCTTCCGTCGAGTGATTTCTCCGGCCCGGTATCCTTCTGGCCATACTGAAAGACGCGCTTCAGAACCGGGAGGTTCTGCGGCTTCGGCGGCTCCGGAGGCGGCGGCTTTTCCACTTTCTGCTCGGGCGGCTTTTCAGGTTTTGGTTCGGGCGGCTTTTCGGCTTTGGGCGGCGGAGGAACAGGTTTCGGCTTTGGCTGATCGGGCGGCGGCACGATCGAGACATTGACCGGTTGCTCCTCCTGCAACTGTTGGGGAGGCCGCGGCAGGCCGTAGATCACGAATGCTGCGACTACAAGCGCATGCAGAATCAGCGATGCGGGGATGCCCCACAACAGATTCCGACGCCGTTCTCGTGCTTCGTCCTTCATCCCAGTCGATGTGGAATGAAATAGCGGCGGCTTCAAGCATAAGGACAGGATTGGCGCAATTTGGCCGCTGACAGCTTAGTGATCCGGATGGTCACACGCAGAAGATCAACCCAGAATCTCACCCAGAAACCGTTCGTTGAGCCGCGTTTCGCCAAACCAGTTCAGCCGGTTGATGCTGACGAAGCCGGCATCGATTGCTTCGTTTTCGTCGCCCGGCTCACTCGCGTGAGCCCGCCCGCGCGGTACGGTGATGACCGTGCGATCGCCATCGCTTTCCACGATTTCGGCCGTGCGGCCGATCTTGTCGCGGCCGATGCGCGGCTGCCGGATTTCGGCCGGCAGCGCGGTCGGCAGGTTGGCGCTGAGCCAATGTCCCTCTGTCGCCCAGTCGGTGTGCGACTGCCATAGTGAGGCGATCAGCGCGCCGAGCCATTGGTCGTCGCCATCGGTGAAATCGGGATTTTTCACCCGCGAAAAGCCGATCGCCGGCACGCCCCAGAAGGTTGCCTCCCGGGCAATGCCGAGCGTGCCGGAATAGGCAAGGTCCTCGGCGACATTGCGGCCGTCATTGACGCCCGACAGCACCAGATCCGGTTTCTTCGCATCGGCAAACAGCCACGCCATCGCACTCACCACGCAATCGGCCGGTGTGCCCGAGCAGGAATACCAGTTCGGCTTGACGCGCCGCATCGTCAACGGCCTCGCGATCGTCAGCGACGAGCCGGCGGCGGTGCGCTTGCCATCGGGCGCGACCACCCAGACATCGTCGCTCAGCCCGGTGACCGCGTTGACAAGACGGGCAAGCCCCGGTGCTTCGATGCCGTCATCGTTGCAGATCAGAATTCTCATCATTTGCTTCCTTGCGGCACCGCGATGCGCTGGCCGGTGCGGCATTGCGTGCGCAGTGAGGGGATGTGACTTTTGAGGTCTTCAAGAGAATCGGGTGCGCAGGAATGGCCGAGCGCATCAGGCCGTCCTGCCTTCTCCCAGATATCGACATTGCCCGACAGCGTCGGATGGGTGGGCATCCGCACCCAGTCCGCCCGGCCGGCTCTGTGCAAGAGATCGCCCGGAGAACCCGCCGGCAGATGCCCCGTAAGCAGCACAGGAAAACCCGCGTCGTCGGCACGAGGCAACAGCCGCGACGATGGGCCGGCCTCGCCCATGCCATCATCGGCCAACAACGGCAGCGGCGGCAAGGGATCGGCATCGGTCCAGTCGGCAGCACTTGCCAAACGGGCACGCAGAAGCTCGGAAATATCAGGCAACAAGGCCGCCGTGGCGCCGATCTGCGCTTCCAGCGACGCACGCATGCCGGCATGGATGGCAAACGGCCCCGGCAAGGCCGCGATCAATTCCAGCGACCGGCCCGACAGCGGCGTCGGCAGCAGACATCCCTGCGGATGCCGCGCCACCCATTCAGAAATTTCCCGCGCTCGTGCCGCTCCCGGCACGGGGTCGGCGCCGTAGGAGGCGTCGAAGACCAGAAGATCGCAGTGCGGGATCGTGTCCATGACGAACACATGGCTATCCGGCACCACATCGGCGGAATAGACCATGCGGCTTTTTCCGTCATCGACAGCGAACCAGACGCCGCCCACGACATGCCCCGACCGACCGGTCCTGACCGTGAGATTGCCGGTCTTCAGCGTGTCGCCGGGTTCGAAGATTTCGATACGATCATCCGGCAGCGGAAAGCGCCTGAAATCGTCCGGCTCGGCATAGGCGGCAAGCGTGGCCGGCGCCTCGTCGCGCGTCTCGGCTGTCATGAAGATCGGGCCGGCATAGCCGAGCGACAACAGCCAACTCAGCGCGCCGACATGATCCTCATGGGCGTGCGAGACAAACAGGGCATCGATGTCGTCGACCGACCCGTCGAGTGCCGGATAATATTCCGCCCCGGAAGCGCCGACCTTGATCCCGACATCAAGCAGGATGCGATCGCCACCACTGCTGACGGCGAGGCTGGTGCGGCCCTTTTCCCCGAAGCCGCCAAGCAGGTCCAGCATCATCACGATGCTGTCCCCGCAGCCGGGATCAGCCAGCCGGATTTTATCCGCAGGCGTGCCTGGGCACCGCTCTCCAGCACCACCGGATCGGGCTGTTCGAAGTGCAAGGTGAGATCGGGACCAGCGGCAGGCGTGAATTCGATGCGCGCGGCACCCCCCTGGTAGATCACCCGCTTGACGAGACCATCGAAGCCCGGACCATCCGGTGATACGTCGAGATCCGCCGACCGGCAGCAGATCTTCGCACCAGCACGCGGCCATTCGCCGGGCCGGCAGCGGACCACCAGTTCGGTTCCGAGAACCCGGACCTTGCAATGGCCACCTTCGTCTCTCGTCAAGACATCGGCCGGCAGCAAAATGCCTTGCGAGATGAAGGAGGCGACCATTTCGTTTGCCGGTTTATGATAGAGCTCGCGTGGCGTCGCGAGCTGCGCCAGGCGCCCGTGATCCATCACTGCGATACGGTCGGCCAGCGCCATCGCCTCGGCCTGATCATGGGTGATATAGACGATGGTCGTGCCCGTGCGCTTGTGGAAGGCGGCGAACTCGTCTTCCATCGAGGCTCTCAGGTGCACATCAAGATTGGCGAGCGGCTCGTCGAACAGCACCAGCGACGGTGCCGCCACCAGGCAGCGCGCCAGGGCCACGCGTTGGCGCTGGCCGCCGGAGAGATTGGCGGGCCGGCGTTCGCCCAGTCCCTGCAGATTGACCAAAGCCAGCGCGTCTTCCACCTTCTGGCGCGCGACGGCCTTGTCCAGCTTTGCCACCTTCAGCGAATAGCCGATGTTTTCCGCAACCGTCATGTGCGGCCACAGCGCGTAGTTCTGGAAGACTATGCCGACGCGCCGCTTTTCCGGCGCGACGCTGCCGCCGCTGTTCGACACGACATCGCTGCCGATGCGGATCTCGCCCGAGGTCACTTTCTCGAAGCCGGCAACGAGGCGCAGCAACGTCGTCTTGCCGCAGCCGGAAGGCCCAAGCACAGCAAGGAACTCGCCGTCCGCGACGTCGATCGAGACATCCTTGACCGCATCAAAATCAGCGAAGCTCTTGGTCACATGGTCCAGGCTCAATCGCGCCATGGCAGCACTCCGCTAGGAAGGTAGGGGGCGAGCAGATTGGTCACCAGCATCAGCACGAAGGTGACCGCGACCGTGATGACCGACATCGCCGCCGCATAGTTGGAATCGCCGCCCTGTTCGAAGGAAAACATCACCACACCGATCGTCTCGGAACCCGAGGACCACAGCAACGCCGAGACGGTGAGTTCGCTGAGCGCCGTCATGAAAATCAAAAGGCCGCCGGCAATCGCCGCCGGTGCGACCAGCGGAAAGATGATGGTGCGCATGCGGGTGAACAGGCCGGCGCCCGCCACTTGTGCCGCCTCCTCCAGCGCCCGGTCGATCTGGTGATAGCCACTGATGGTCGGCCGCAGCGCCAGCACCAGGAAGCGCGCGAGATAGGCGTAGAGGATGATCCAGACCGTGTTGTAGAGCTGAATGCCGGTCAGCGGGATCGGCCGCAGGAAGAGCAGCAGAGAGGCGATCGCCAGCACCACACCGGGCAAGGCATAAGGCAGTTCGACCGCGAAATTGAGCAGCCGCACCCAGCGCTGCTTGCCCCAGGCGATGAGATAGCCTACCGGCACGGCGACGACGACCGCGAAGAAGGCTGCCGCGATCGACAGCCAGAAACTGTTGAAGAAGGCTCGGCTGGCTGCGTCATGCTCGAACAGCACGAAGCGGTAATTGTCGAGCGTCGCCGTTTTGGCGTTGAGTGCGATGCCGTAGCCCGGCACCAGCGATGTCAGCACCAGCCCGAACAGCGGCAGGAACAACACCGCCACGATCAGCAGCCACATGCCGGCCTGGACGACCGGTCGCCAGCGGCCAAGCTCGTAGGGCTCGGCCGGCAGTGAGGTGGAACTGATGCGATAGTCGCGTCGACGGCTCATGAGCTCCTGGGCGAGGATGCCGGCCATGGCGATGACGCCGATCAGCACCGACAGGAACGCGGTTTCGCCGAGCACGGCCGGCCCGCCGCCCGCCAGCTTCTGATAGATGAGCGTCGGTAGCACCAGATAGTTGGCGGGAATGCCAAGGAAGGCCGGGATGCCGAAATTACCGACGCAGGACACGAAAGCGAGTGCCGCGGCGGCCATGATCGACGGCGTCATCAGCGGCAAGACAATGGTGACCAGCACGGTGAACCAGCCGGCGCCACCGGCGCGCGCGGCCTCGACCAGCTCGCGCGGCAGCTTGCGCAGGCCGGCCCGAACCAGCAGGAAGACCAGCGGGCCATACTGCACGCCGAGCAGCAGGATGATGCCCGAAGTCGAATAGAGCGGGTTCTTGGTGCCGAGCGGTGGTGCCGCGCCGAACAGTTTGAGGAATGGGCTTGCCGGGCCGAACAGTTGCAGCCAGGCCAAGGCTGTCACCTGCGGCGCGATCATCAGCGGCATGACGTAGCACAGCACCAGGGCACTGCGGCCGCGTATGTCGGTCAGCGAGACGAGCACCGCCACCAGCGTTCCCGACAGCACCGCAAGCAAGGTGCCGCCAATGCCGACAACCAGCGTATGCCAAGTCGCGACCCAGGTCGCCGGGCTTCTCAGTCCGGCCGCGATGGCCACGGTCGACAAGGTGCCGCCGGGTGCCACGATCTCCTTGATGAGCCGCAGCATGGGCAGCAGCGAAAGCAGCACGATGACGACGGCCACCGCCGCCGTCAGGACCATTTCCTGGCCCCGGCTTTCCCCGATGCGTGTCGACATGGTTACGTTTCCTGAGATCCGGGATGCCGCCGAAACGGCATCCCGCGTGAGTCTCGGCTCAGCCGCCGAAGAGTTCCGAGAACTTCGCCTTGTCGGCGTCGGTCTTGGCGACGATCGCCTTGGTGTCAAACGGCATTACCTTGACCTTGACGCCTTCCGGCAGCCAGTCGGGGCGGCCGACCGAGGCGCGCGCCGGCAGGTAACCCATGGACAGCGCCAGCTTCTGCCCTTCATCCGATAGAATGAAGTCGACAAACTTCTTGGCGCCGTCGACATTCCTAGCCGTCTTCATGATGGCGACCGGTTCGGTCACCGCCGGCACGCCCTCGCTTGGAAACACGAACTCGACCGGCGAACCCTTCTTCTTGGCGTTCATCGCCATGAAGTCGACGAGGATGCCATAGGGCTTCTCGCCCGATGCCACCGACTTCAGCACCGCGCCATTGCCGCGCACGCTGACGGTGTTGTTGGTCTTCAGCTTCTGGAAGAAATCCCAGCCATAATTGGCATCGCCGGCGAAGCCCGAAAGCAGATAGGCGGCGGCACCCGAATAGAGCGGGCTCGGCATAACCAGGCCATCGGCATAGGCGGGCTTGGCGAGATCGGCCCAATGTTCCGGCTTTTGCGCGGCTGCGGTGTTGTAGACGATGCCGGTGGTGATCAGCTTACTGCCGAAATAGGTCTTGTCGGCGTCATAGGCATCGGCCTCGATGCCGTCGAGCTTGGCCTCGGCATAAGGCATCAGCCGGTCATCCTTCTTCAACAGCTCCATCGAGACCGCATCGGCGATCAGCAGCACGTCGGGCTGCGGGCTGCCGGCAGCGAACTCGGCCGCCATCTTGGTGAGGATATCGCTGGTTCCGGAACGATAGATGGTCACGTCGATGCCGGGCTGCGCCTTCTTGAAGGCATCCACGGTCTTGGCCGCATCGGCTTCCGGCTGCGATGTGTAGAGCGTCAGTGTTTCGGCATTTGCCACGCCGGCAAACAAAGTTGCCGCGAGTGCCAACTGGCTGGCCAGCAGCTTGATGAAGTGCGTCTTCATGAGACCTCCTGTCTTGTCTGTGCATGAACGGTCCGACCCCTGGCCGGCTCCCCGTCTCTTCCTCCCTGCACGGCGCATATGACTGGTGGATGACACAGCGCGTGAAACCGACAAAATATGTTCATATGTACATTGTCAATTACAAATGAACACGACTATGCAACAATCGGCATAGCGGAAACCGGCATCCGGTTGACATCCGGCCAACGTTTCTCCGATGAGGGCAACGTGGCCAGGCCATGGTTCATGAGGACGAAGACCGATGCCCACGGAAAAACCCACGCCGGCCCGCCTGCCGATGGTCTCGTCCGATCTCAACGTCAAGACGGCCTGGCTCTACTATGTCGAAGGCTTCACGCAGGAACAGATCGCCGACAAACTCGATGTCTCCCGGGTGAAGGTCATGCGCACGCTGGCTGCCTGCACCGCCGAAGGCATCGTCGTCACCATGATCAACGCGCCGACCGCCGAACAGGTGGCGCTCGAACGCGAACTGGAAAAGCGCTGGGGTCTCAACGCCGCGGTCGTCATCCCGACGCCTTCGGCGCATGAGTATCTGGAAAAGGCGATCGGCCATGCCGTCGCGGCCTATCTTGGCGAGCAGATGCAGGACGGCATGACGCTGGCGATTGGCGGCGGCGCGACGCTGCATGCCAGCCTGGGTTTCCTCGCCCGCCGGCAGCTGAAGCGCGCCTGCGTGGTGGCGCTCGTCGGCAGCCTGCCGCATTCGCAATGGATCAACCCGTCGATCGTCGCCGCCAAGGTTGCCGATGTCTTCGAGGTCGACAGCTACCAGATCACCGCGCCGGTGATGGTCGACGACCCCTCGCTTCGCGATCTCTTGTGGGCACAGCCGACCTTGCAGGACGTGCGCCGGCGGGCGGCGGCGGCCGACATCGCGCTGCTCACCGTCGGCGACATGTCGCCGGACGCCACCATCTTCCGCCACGGCATTGTGCCGTCATCGCTGATCGCACCGCTGAAGGCGAAAGGCGCGGTCGCCAACATGCTGTGTTACTTCGTCGATGCCGCCGGCAGGCTGGTCGACCACGAGGTCAACGGCCGTGTCATGGCCATCGATCTCGATGTGGTGGGCCAGGTGCCGAATGTCGTGCTGGCCGCGGGCGGAAAACGCAAGGTGGCGGCCATCCTGGCCGCGCTGAAGGCCGTCAGCACCAATGTGCTGATCACCGACAGCGACACGGCAGCGGCACTGCTGGCCAAGGCTGGCTGATACAATGCGCCGGTTGGCGCTAAATCAAGCCGCGCTCGCGCAAAAAGTCCTCGACGCCGACATGGGTCATGGATTCGAATTCGGCGATGGCTTCGGCCACCCGCCTGCGCTGCGCCGCCAGCAAGGTGAACACCTGCTTCATTTCGCCGGAAACGCCGAAACGGCTCCAGCGCTCGGCAATATGAGCGGGCAGGCCGATATCGGCACAGAACGCATCGAGGCTGTCATAGCCGAGGCTGACGACGAGCTGCCTGGTCTCTTCCGCCGACATGCGCGGCTCGAAGGCGTGGTCGTGGAGGCGCTGCGCCACCAGCTTGATGTCAGACGGCGACGCGCCCATGACCTTGCCGAACAGGGTTTTGACGTCAGACGGATCGAATGCGGGCATTTTTTGGGCCTCCCTTGGTCGCAATCCACTAGGGAAGATGGGTCAAGGGTCGGCACCTGACAAGTCATTTCCCTCGTAAGCCGGCGCATCATTGGCGCCAGCTCACAACAAGAAGCTACACCAGCATGCCCATCGGGTTCTCGATCAGCCGCTTGAAGGCGACCAGCAGCTCGGCACCGAGTGCTCCGTCGACGGCGCGGTGATCGGTCGACAGCGTCACCGACATCACGGTCGCGATCTTGATCTCGCCATTCTTGACCACCGCCCGCTCTTCACCGGCACCGACCGCCAGGATCGTCGCATGCGGCGGATTGATGACCGCGGCAAAGTCCTTGATGCCGAACATGCCGAGGTTGGACACCGCCGTGGTGCCGCCCTGATATTCCTCCGGCTTCAGCTTGCGGCTGCGGGCGCGGCTCGCCAAATCCTTCATCTCGTTGGAGATGGTGGACAGCGTCTTTTCATCCGCATGCCGAATGATTGGCGTGATCAAGCCGCCGGGGATCGACACGGCAACGCCGACATCGGCATGCTTGTGCTTGACCATGGCGGTCTCGGTCCACGAGGCATTGGCATCCGGCACCGCCTTCAAGGCCATTGCCATAGCCTTGATCACCATGTCGTTGACCGACAGCTTGTAGGCGGGCGCCTCGCCCTTATCGGTCTTCTTGACGGGAGCTGCCGCATTGATCTGCGTGCGCAAGGCCAGCAGCGCGTCGAGTTCGCAGTCGAGCGTCAGGTAGAAATGCGGAATGGTGGTCTTGGCCTCGACCAGGCGCCGCGCAATGGTCTTGCGCATATTGTCGTGCGGGACCAACTCGTAGGAGCCTTGCTCGAACAGCTTCAGTACCTGATCGTCCGACATCGCCTTCGCTGCCGGGGCGGCGGCCGGCGTTGCAGGAGCAGCGGCAGGCGCGGCCTTGGCTTCGGGTGCAGCCTTTGCGCCGCTGGCGATCGCCGCCTCGACATCCGCCTTGATCACGCGGCCGCGCGGGCCGGTGCCTGCGATGCTGGCGAGGGCAAGACCCGCTTCGCGAGCCAAACGTCGGGCAAGCGGTGTCGCACGTGCGCCCGACGGCGATTGGCCGATCTCCCCCCCTGTGGGGGAGATGCCCGGCACGGCAGAGGGTGGCGTGACAGAATGCGACGTTGGCGGGGTAGCGCCCCCCTCTATCGGCTTCGCCGACATCTCCCCCACGGATGGGGAGATTGGCGCCTTGTCTCCATAGGCCTCGCCATCGGCATAGATCCACGCCACGGGCGCGCCGACCGGAATATCAACGCCTTCCTTGCCAGTCACGTCGCGCAGCACACCGCTGGCCGGCGCATCGATCTCCATCGCCGCCTTGTCGGTCTCGATCTCGAACAGCACGTCGCCCTTCTTGACCCGGGCGCCTTCCTCGGCGAACCAGCGCGAAATCTGTCCGGTCGCCATGTCCATGTCGACCTTGGGAAGAATAACTTCGGTCGGCATGTCTCAGCGAACCCCTTTCACGAGGTCGCGTGCGGCGGTGATGATATCTGGAACCTGCGGCACCGTGGCCTTTTCCAGCTCCGGATTGTAGGGGATCGGCGTCTCGGCGCCGCCCAGCCGCACGATCGGCGCGTCGAGATAGTCGAACGCCTCGCTCTCGGCGATCATGGCGCTGACCTCGGCGCCGATGCCCAGCGTCTTGACTGCTTCGTAGACGCACATCAGCCGCGACGTCTTCTTGACGCTGTCGATGACCGTCTGCTTGTCCATCGGCCGGATGGTCCTGAGGTCGACGACCTCGACGTCGATGCCTTCGGCTTCCAGGGCAGCTGCGGCGTCGAGCGCTTTGTGCACCATGATCGAGGTGGCGACGATGGTGAGGTCGCGGCCCTCGCGGCGGATGTCGGCCTTGCCGATCGGCACCGTGTAATAGCCTTCGGGCACCGGGCCTTTCATCTTGTAGAGCAGCTTGTGCTCGAAGATCATCACCGGATCGGGATCGGCGACCGCCGCCAAAAGCATGCCCTTGGCATCATAGGGCGTCGCCGGCTGGATGACCTTCAGCCCCGGCACATGGCCGAGCCAGGCCTCGAGGCTCTGGCTGTGCTGCGCCGCCGCACCCGTGCCGGAGCCGGCGGGAAAGCGCATCACCACGGGCACCGAGACCTCGCCGCCCAGCATGAAGCGCATCTTGGCCGCCTGGTTGACGATCTGCTCCATGGCCAGCGTGGCGAAATCGGAAAACTGGAACTCGAAGATCGGCCGCATGCCGGTGAGCGCCGCACCCACCGCGACGCCCGCGCCGCCCAGTTCCGAAATCGGCGTATCGATGACGCGCTCGGTGCCAAAGCGCTCGACCAGATCGCCGGTGACCTGGAAGGCGCCGCCATAGACGCCGATATCTTCGCCCATCAGGAAGACGCGTTCGTCCATGTCCATGGCGATTGCCATGGCTTCCTGGATCGCCTGGGCGTAGCTCAGTTCACGCACCATCGCGTCCATCACGCCTGCTCCGTATACACGTAATTCCCGGTCTCGCTGACGTCGGGTGACGGGCTCGCCTTGGCGAACTCGATGCCGTCGGCGATCTCCTGCGCCACGGCGCTGCGAATGGCCTCGATACCCTTGTCGTCGATGAAGCCGAATTCCCGCAGCTCGTTTTCGAAGAGCGTGATCGGGTCACGATTCGACATCCAGTCCTCGATCTCCTCCTTGGTGCGATAGCGGTTGCGATCGCTCTTGGAATGGCCGCGATGGCGGTAGGTCTTGGATTCGATCAGCGTCGGCCCCTCGCCCGCACGGGCACGCTCGACGGCCCTGTAGGAGGCCTCGGCGACCTCCGAAAAAATGTTGCCGTTGACGATGACGCCAGGCATCGAATAGGCGGCGGCGCGATCGGCGATGTTCTTGACCGCGGTCGAGCGGGCCGTCGACGTCGACATGCCGTAGCCATTGTTCTCACAGACGAAAATAACAGGCAGTTTCCAGACCGCCGCCATGTTGAGCGCCTCGTGGAAGGCGCCTTCATTGTTGGCGCCGTCGCCGAAGAAGGAGACGACGACCTTGCCGGTCTTCATCATCTTGGAGGAAAGCGCCGCGCCGAYGGCGATCGGAATGCCGCCGCCGACAATGCCGTTGGCGCCGAGATTGCCCTTGGCGACATCGGCGATGTGCATCGAACCGCCACGGCCCTTGCAGTAGCCAGTGGTCTTGCCGAAGAACTCGGCGAACATGCGCTTGACCTCGGCACCCTTGGCGATGCAGTGGCCATGGCCGCGATGCGTCGAGGTGATCTGGTCATCCTCGCCAAGCGGCATGCAGATGCCCATGGCGCTGGCTTCCTGACCGATCGACAGGTGCATGGTGCCGTGGATCAGGCCGCGCGTGTAGCTGTCCTCGGCGCCTTCCTCGAAGCGGCGGATGAGGTACATCTTGTAGAGCACCTGCTTGAGCTGCTCGGCGCTGTACTGGCGATAGACGAAAGGCAGGTTGGCGCGACTGTCCGCGACGGCTTTGCTGGCTCCGGCCATGATCAGGCTCCAACGGTTCCGTAGACAAGTTTGTCCTGGCGGGCGCGCAGCTCGGCGATCTTGGAGCCCGGGGCCGGGGCTGCATTCGCATAGGTGATGAGTTCGCCCTTCTTGATCGGCGCGGTGACCGAGCCGCCCTGCAGCAGGCCGCAGGGAATGGCCTTGGCGGCATGCGCTTCCGGCGCCGTCATGATCCAGGCGCGGTAGCAATATTCGCCGATCGCATCGAGTTTCTCGCCGGGCTGCATGTCCTTCTTGGCCACGGCGGCAACTTCGGCCACCGGCTTGGCCAGCGGAACCATGTCGGCCTTGCCGTAGAGCACGACGCGGGCGCAGGTCAGGGGGACTTCGAGCGAGGTCAGGTGATAAGGACGATGGAAGGTGAAGTACGGGCCCTTGCCCATCTTCAGATCTTCCATGCGCTCCGAAATGCGCGGATGCGACATGTCGGCGACGACGAAAACGCCGGGCGCGACGCCCTTGCCGATCGAGTAGTCGACGACGCCGACCCTGGACAGCACGCCGCCATCCTTTTCAGGCACCAACACTTTCGAGAGTTCGCCGAGCGTTGCCGCGGGGCCATGCATGCCGGCCTTGTCGGGCACCAGCCCGGTGGCGTTGGCGATCGCCGCCATCTCGACCATGGTCTTCGAACCATCGACGAATTCGACCAGCATGCGCACATTCATGTGCCGGCGCTTGGCCTCTTCCTCATAGGCGGGCGGCGTGGCATCGATGTTGAGCGGATTGTTCTTGCCCTTGCCAGCGGCGACGATCGGATGGCCCATAGCCGAGACGAATTCGATCAGTTCCATGCAGGAGGACGGCTCGTCGCCGGCGCCCAGCGAATAGGTGACGCCAAGCCGGTCGGCCTCGCTCTTCAGATAGGCGCCGATGGTGACGTCGGCCTCGACATTCATCATCACCAGATGCTTGCCGTGCTCCATGGCGCGCAGGCCGATCTCGGCGCCGACGGCGGGAACACCGGTGGCATCGATGACGACGTCGATCAGGTCATTGTTGATGACCAGGCTGGCGTCGTTGGTGACCGCCACCTTGCCGGCTTCCATAGCGGCCGTCATCGCAGAAGCGTTCGACACTTCGCGCGCATGCCCGGTTTCCTGGAAGGCGATATCCACCGCCCTGCTGGCAGCCGGCAGGTTCAGTTCGGAAATGGCGCCGATCTCGATGCCCGACATGTGGGCGACGCGGGTGACGATGTCGGTTCCCATCTCGCCGGAGCCGATCAAACCGATGCGGATGGGCTTGCCCGACTTGCCGCGTTCCTCGAGATCGCGGGCGAGGCCCGTCAACGAAACATTGGAAGCCATACCGGTCATTCCTCCCATAGTGCAGGCTTGTTCATTCGCTTGACCGGTATTGAACATCTGTATTTCTGTCAAGACTAATGTCCAAATCTGTGTGCTTTTGAGGCTCTTTCCCCGCAGACGAGAGCGGAGACGAAAAGCGGTGGTGAAAGTCCAATATTCGGAGCCCAGCGATCAGCTACAGATGCACAACACCCTCACAAAAAGTCAGATGCTTTGACGCCATCGCTTCCGGCAAGACCTGCCAAGGCTTGTTCGCTGGACCATCAGTGCGTAAAAGGCAGGGATAGGCATCGGCAGGGGCTTTCCGATGAATGTCCAACAACGGGTTCGGCCTGTTGCATCGCCGGGCGACGGACCGGCACATGCGATTGCCGGCATCTTCGCCGGGGAATTGCAGGTTCCCTCGGTCGGTCTCGACGACAATTTCTTCGATCTCGGCGGTGATTCGCTGATGGCCGAGACGCTGGTGCTTGCCGTGCAGAAACGGTTCGGCGTCAAGCTCCAGACATCGGTCCTGCTCGAGGCGCAGACACCGCGCGAGTTCGGCCGGCTGATCGCGTCGCTGGTGCCGGTCCATCCGGCCCGCGAGCTGATCGTACCGGTGGCGGGAAGCATCGGCCATCAGCCGATCGCCATGATCCATGGCATTACCGGCTCGGCTCTGTTTGCCAATCGCTTCAGCAAACGGCTGAAAGAGAAATACGCCATCATGGCCGTGCGTGGCATGGGCACCGAGTCCGGTGAGACCCCCTATTCCGGCATGGCCGAAATCTGCTCCAGTTACTTCGAGGCTCTCACTTCAGTGACCGGCCAGCATCCTGACGTGATCGGCGGCATATGCGTGGGCGGCCTGCTGGCGATCGAAGTCGGCCGGCTGAGCCATGAGGCAACGGGCAAGCGGCCCGCGATCATACTCATCGATCCGCCCTCGCCCGGCTCTGCCTGGCTGAAGCCGATGCCCGACGATCGCCTGACCGAGAGCAGGCGCCGCCAGATCGCGGGCAAGGTGACCTACTGGCGGCTGTTGCGCGACGCGATGGGCACGATGGGACTGGGCCAGACACGCCTCGGGCGACATTTGCGCAAAAAAGCGTACAAAAGCACGCTTCTGCAGGCAGCCGCAGGCTTCGTACCCTCCTCCTATCCCTGCGACGTACTCATCCTGGCCAGTTCCGAATGGGGCGCCACCACGGTGAAGGATTACAAGGGCTGGGCGTCCGACAAGGCGAGCGTGAAAACGGTCGTGATGCCGGGCACGCACAACAAGTTCCGCAAGGCCAACATGGACGCGATCGATGCGGAGATTCTCGCTTTCCTCGCCGAAAGACCCGGGGCGACCACGGTCCAGCACCGGCAATGAGTTTTGGCCGGCAGATACTGGAGGCCTTCGCCGCTCATGGCGACAAGGTCGCGATGGTCAGCGACCGGTCGCAGATCACCTATGCGCAGGCGCTGATCCAGATCGGGCATCTTGCCGCCAATCTCAGCGCGTCGGGCATTGAGCCCGGCGACCGCGTCGGCCTCGCCATGGTCGACAATATCGACGTGGTCCTGTCCATCCTCGCCTGCTGGAGAAACAGCGCCACCCCCGTCGTTGTCGATTTTCGAACACCCAGAAGTCAGCGTGCGAGGCAGGCGCGCGACTTCGGCCTGAAAATGGTTTTCGAAAGCCGCGCCATGCCCGGCGACGAAATCTACCCGAACGCGCTCTTTGACGCCGGTTGGAAATCGATCTCGACGCCAGGTTTCAACGCCAGCACCCCGATGGATGAGTCCAGCCCGGCCTTCCTGATCTTCTCGTCCGGCACCACGGGCGACCCCAAGGCCTATACGCAGTCGCATGAGGCGCTCGCCAGGCGTGTCGCGGCGCGCCGGAGCGTGGTGGAAGGAACCGCCAAGCGATTTCTGACGCCGATGGCCCTGTCCTATTCGGCGATGCGCCACCAGATTTTCGGCTATCTGCTCTACGGCGGCGTCGTGCGGTTCTTCCCTCCGCTGTTCACGCCCTCGGAGCTCATCGAGGCGCTGCTGTCGTTCCAGGCAAGCGGCACGGCGCTGGCGCCATCGGTGATAGCGCGGATGGTCAAGGAGACCGGCGAACGCACCACCCATCTCCTTCCCGAACTTTCCGTTCTCTACAGCGTCGGCGGACCGGCGAAAGGCGAAGACAAGATCGCCGCCTATCGATACCTCTCACCGGGCTACCGGATAAGCTACTCCTCAAGCCTCACCGGCCTAATATCCTCGCTGTCGGGCTTGGATATCCTGGCGAAGCCTGAAAGTGCCGGCCGTCCGGTGGCCGGCGTGCAGATCGAGATCATCGGCGCCGATGGCCGCGTGCTGCAGCAAGGGGAACGGGGGCTGATCAAGGCGCGGACACCGACCATGGCCTCGGCCGTGCTGATGCCTGGCAACCGCCTGTTCGTCGATCCGCAGATCATGGGCTCCGACTGGGGCATCCCCGGCGATATCGGTTTCCTGGACGCGGACGGGTTCGTGACGATCGTCGATCGGGAAGCCGATATGATCGTTCGCGGCGGCGTCAGCGTCGCGCCGCAGGAGCTCGAGAAACTGATCCGCACCCATCCCAAGGTGCAGGATGTCGCCGTGGCCGGATTCGCGGACGAGACCCTGGGGCAGGAAATCGCGGTATTCATTGTTTCCCAACAGGGAACGGTCGAGGAGTTCCAGGCTTTCCTGCGCGCCAACATCGCACCCGACCGGCGCCCGCGCGAGATCCGGCTCGTCGCCTCATTGCCCTACAGCGACAACGGCAAGTTGCTGCGCCGCCAGCTGGTCGAAACGCTGGCAGGTAAATGATCTAGAAAATCCCTCCGATGCCGGCGAGCCACGGCGTCGGCCATGGCTGGGATGCCAGCATGTCGAAAACCGAATAGACAAAAACCGTCGTGGCGGCGGCGATCGTCAGCGGTGACCGCCATGATGTCGACCCAAGCACCGCGATGCTGCCGGCAACGAAAATGAACGTCGCGGCGAGATGCCCGACCAGCAGGATCAGAACGGCCAGGGCAAGGCAGAGGCCCAGGACGCCGAGATTGCCCTTCATGGTCGGTTCCGTAGCCGGCGACCATTCGCCCGGCGTCCCCACGGGCGCAGGTGAGACAGGCGTGGACGGCGTCCGCCTTCGCCATCGCAGTGTTGTCTGCACTGTGGTCGCCAGCGAAAAACCCATCAGCAATCCGGCCGTGATGATCGGGAAGATGGCGGCCTCGAAGGGGAAGCCGATCGCGGCAGTCACCAGTGCGGCGAGCGCCAGCAATGTCATGGCTGCGCCCGCGACAATGTCGGGCAGCACCGGCGGCAGCGGGCCGCCAGGATTTCTGGCCCTGATCCATGACAGGGTCTGCCTGACGACACCTACCACGGCCAGGCCGAGCAATATGAGCACCAGCGGCTGGGCAAGCCATGACCAGCCGGAAATCTGGTAGGCAAGAAAGAAATAATTCTCCAGGCTTGGTCCGAGCACGAACCCCAGCGAGAAGGCCGAGCGCGGCCAATTGAGTTCCTTCATCGCCATGCCGACGGCGCCGACACCGATGACCAGCGCAAAGTCGAAAGCGCTCATATTGGTCTGGTACGCGCCGACCACGATGAAGGTCACCACCAGCGGCACCAGTATAGCGGCGGAGACCTGCGCGACGCGCGCCAGCGGCCGGGTCAGCACAAGGCAGGTCACCGCGCCCACTATGTTTGCCACGGCGATGCTGAACACCATCGACATCGTCAGCGCAGCATTCTTGCCGAGCATGTCAGGGCCTGGAACGAGCCCATGGACGACAAAGGCGCCGAGCAGAATGCTCATCGAGGCCGAACCCGGCACGCCGAAGGCGATGGTCGGGATCAGTGAGCCGCCTTCCTTGGCATTGTTGGCGCTTTCGGGGGCGATGACGCCCCTCACATTGCCCTCGCCGAACTTCGGTCCGGAGCCTGGCCGGCGCGCCGCATAGCCATAGGCGATCCAGTCCAGCACCGCGATGCCGACGCCGGGAACGGCACCAAGCAAGGAGCCTATGGCGCTGCAGCGCAGGACCAGCGGCCACTCCCGCAGCGTGTCCATGATGCCTTGCCACATGCCGGCGTAGGTTGGTCTCTCGGCGTTGCCCTGGATGGAACCACGCAGCAGAAGCGATGCCAGCTCGGGCAGGCCGAACAGGCCGAGAAACACCAGCGCAACCGGCAGACCGTCCCAGAGATAGATTTCACCGAAGGTCCATCGGTCGATGCCGGCGATCTTGTCGATGCCGACGAATGAGGCCAGCATGCCGAACATGGCCGCCGCCAATCCCTTCAGCGGCTGGCTCCCCGCCAGCATCGCGACGATGGAAAGGCCGAAGGCGCAGATGGCAAAGAAGTCGGGCGTCTTCAGATAGAGGACAAGCGGCCGCATGATGGGAATTGCCGCGGCAAGCACCAGCGCACCGAACACGCCGCCGATCATCGACGCGGAATAGGACGCCCCGAAGGCCCGCGCGGCTTCGCCCTTCTTGGCCATGGCATGGCCGTCCAGCACCGTTGCCGCCGCGCCGACCGAACCCGGAACCCCGAACAGGATCGCGGGTATGGTGTCGGAGGTGGTGTTGACCGATCCCATGCCAAGCAACAGCGCGAAGGCGGCATAGGCGTCCATATTGTAGGTCATGGGGATCAGCAGGGCCATCGCGAACAGCCCACCGATGCCCGGGACAACGCCGACAATCAGACCGGCGAAAACACCGGTCACCAGCATCAGCATACGGAATGGCTGGGCCATCTCGACGATGGCGGTAAGGATCAGATCCACCGTTGCGCCTCGCCAGAAATCTACTTCACCAGATTTCTGGCGGTCTCGAACACGTCCGGATCCACCTTCAACTGCTGCGACACGAGCCGGCTTATGTCCTCGCCGCTGGTGGCGTTGACGGTCATTTCGCTAAGCTTGCCGATGTCGGCCAAAAACGCCGGATCCCTGACCATCTCCATATACCCCTTGCGAAGCGCCTCGACCGTCTCCTTGGGTGTTCCCGGCGGGACAACCAACGGGTGATGGAACTGCAAGGCCGTCTCGATGAGCGCGGCCGCTTCCCGGACCTTCGGGTCCTCGATCCCTGCGGTGAACTTCTCCTGGCCTGCAACTGTGCCCTGGCCGAAGGTGCCGATGAGGTTGAGCGTGTCGCGGTTTTCGGAGATGTTGTAACTGGAGACGCCGCACATGCCGGCGATCTCGCCGCGCTGCATTGCCAGTTCGATATCGGCGGTGCCTTCAAAGCCCGTGACGATCTTGAACTTCGCCTTCAGCCCGTTCTTGACCAGTGCCGCGAAAATATAGGTCACGCTGCTCTTGCCGGTCGCGCCAATCAGAAAATCGGACTGCAGGAACTTGTCCATCGTGTCGATGCCGGAGCTTCTGGCGGTCAGGCAATAGGCCGGCTCGTTGACGAGCGAGCCGATCCACTGCAGGGCAAGCGGGTCGAAATTCGCGTTCTGCGGATCAAGCACCGGCGCATAGGACATGGCCTCGCTGACCGAAGCGATGACGCTTCCATCGGCAGGCTCGCTGCCCAGCACCATCTTGGTCAGTTTGAGGCTGCCGCCGCCCGGCACATTCTGAACGACGATATCCGGGTTGCCCGGCAGAAACCGGCCAAGATGGCGCGCGATCACGCGCGACGTCTGGTCATAGCCTCCGCCGGGGCCGTAGCCGACCTTGATCGTGATGGTCTTGAATTCGACCGCTTGCGCCTCCGCGCACATCGCAAAGGTAAGACCGGCGGCAAGGACGAAAAGCGCGCGCAACGCGCCAAGGATCGTAGCCAACATATCAATCCCGCATGAACCCAAAGCGGTTCTAACCCATGACCTTACAAATCGGTAATAATTTTCACGGGGATGATGCGGGGATCAGATCACAGTTACGACAGCCATTCTGCGAGCTGGAATGGCGGGTCAGCGCCCTGATCCTGTTGGCGGCATATGCATTAGCCGGCGACGGGAAAATCGTGGAAATGCACGATCACCCCATCCGCATCGATGAAGATCACGGCATAGGCCGGCGGCTCGTGGCCCAGGCTCCAGCTCTGCGAAAAATCGAGTGCGGTCTGATGGTTGGTGCTGCGCAGCGTGCTGACCGGTATGCCGCGCCAGCTGCCGGCGATCGGCCGATGGACGTGGCCGGCGAAGATGTGGCCGACATTGCCATGGCGCGACAGAACGTCGTGGAAGGCATYGGCGTCGGCGAGCCTGACCTCGTCGAGCACCGGCATGTGTATGCGGAAAGGCGGGTGATGCATGAACAGGAAGACCGGGCCGCGCGCTTCCCCGAGCTTTTCATCCAGCCATTCGAGCCGGGCCGCGCAAAGCCTGCCCTCGACATGGCCGCTGTCCAGCGTGTCGAGCAGGATCAGGCGGCCCTCGCTGCCGTCGAACACGCTCTGCACGAACCCGCGCTCGGTGGCAGCCTCCGGGAACATCTCGAAAAACAACGCCCGGTCATCGTGGTTGCCGAGCATCAGCCGGCAGGGCGGAGAAAATTGCGCCAGCCTCTCCCGTAACGCCGCATAGGCGGCGCGCTCGCCGTCATTGGTCAGGTCGCCTGAGATCACCACCAGTTCGGCATCCGCATGGTTCTTGCCGATGTCGGCAAGGCAGGCCTCCAACCTTGTCAGCGGATCTGAGCCATAGAGAAGGCCACCCGGCGTCATCAGATGCGGATCGGAGAGCTGGATAATTTTCATGGACCTGACCGCAGTGTTTTCCCGCTGGCACCTGGCGGCACCGGCGGACAAATGGAACGCCTCGATGGACCCTCTACTGYGCCGTCCAGCCGCCATCCATCGGCAAGGTCGTGCCGGTGATCTGCCTGGCYGCRTCSGARCACAGGAACAGCGTCAGCGCSGCAAGYTCCTCGACGGTRACGAAYTCCTTCGTCGGCTGTGCSGCCARSAGCACGTCGTGCTTGACCTGCTCTTCGGTCATGCCGCGCGCCTTCATCGTGTCGGGGATCTGCTTTTCGACCAGCGGCGTCCAGACATAGCCCGGCGCGATGGCGTTGACGGTGATGCCGTCCTGCGCGGTTTCGAGCGCCACAGTCTTGGTCAGGCCGGCAATGCCGTGCTTGGCCGAGACATAGGCCGACTTGAACGGCGAGGCGACCAGCGCATGCGCCGATGCCGTGTTGATGATGCGGCCCCATTTGCGTGCCTTCATGCCGGGCACCACCGCCTTGATGGCATAGAAGGCGGCCAGAAGATTGATGCGGATGATGGCTTCCCATTTGTCGTCGGGAAACTCCTCGATCGGCGCGACGTGCTGGATGCCGGCATTGTTGACCAAGATGTCGAGACTGCCGAACGCCGCCTCGGCGTCATGCACCATGGCGCTCACCGCGGCACCGTCCATCATGTTGGCGTCGGAGTAGCGGCACTTGACGCCGAAATCCTTCTCGATACCGGCGCGCTCCTGCTCGATGGCCGCCGGGTCACCGAGACCATTGATGGTGACGTTGGCGCCTTCGGCGGCAAAGGCGCGAGCGATGGCCAGGCCGATACCGCTGGTCGAGCCGGTGACGAGCGCATTCTTCGAAGATAGGGAACCCATGGGAGATCTCGCGACAGGTGAGGGAACTGTTGGCACACATGGTTTGTGCACCGCAACATAACAATGGCATGACCATATGTCATTGCGATTACAATGTTGTGATCCTTTCCGAGCGCCTTGAAGCTGGCATTGGCGCGGCGTGACATGGCACTGTCATGCTGCCGTGCAACATAATCCTCCTGCACGTCTCGTATGGATCGTTCCTGAACCAGTGGGTGAGAAGCTTGGAAATCGCCGATGTCGTGAAGCGCGCCTATGCGATGCCGCTGACCAATCCGTCTTTCCCGCCCGGGCCATATCGTTTCTTCGACCGCGAATACATCATCATCACCTATCGCACGACGCGCGAGGCGCTCGAAGCCGTGGTGCCGGCGCCGCTGGAGATCGACGAGCCGTTGGTCAAGTATGAATTCATCCGCATGCCTGATTCAACCGGCTTCGGCGACTACACCGAGACCGGCCAGGTCATCCCGGTGAAGTATAAGGGCCAGCATGGCGGCTACGTCCATTCGATGTATCTCGACGACGACGCGCCGATCGCTGGCGGCCGCGAGCTCTGGGGTTTCCCCAAGAAGCTGGCCAACCCCAAGATCGTCCATGAAGGCGAGGTGATCGTCGGTACGCTGCACTATGGCAGCGTTCTGTGCGCCACCGGCACGATGGGCTACAAGCACCGGGAAGCCGACCACGATTCCGTGCTCGCAGCGCTCGCCGCTCCCAATTTCCTGATCAAGATCATCCCGCATGTCGACGGCACGCCGCGCATCTGCGAACTGGTGCGCTATTACCTTACCGACATCACGCTGAAGGAAGCCTGGACGGCGCCGGCGGCGCTTGATCTCAGGCCCCATGTGATGGCCGACGTGGGGAAGCTGCCGGTGCTCGACATCGTCTCCGCCGTCCACTTCAAAGCCGACCTGACGCTTGGCTTGGGCGAGGTCGTGCACGACTATCTCAGCGAGCACAGCCGGCTCACAACCAGCACAACCCAGCCGGAGAAAATTCGTGCTTGAGCGCAACCGAAACAAGGAAGCAGCCGCCACGATCGCGGAGATCTCGGCGCAGTACGACCGCATCGCCCTGGTCTTCCAGGGTGGCGGCGCGCTCGGCGCCTATCAGGCCGGCGTTTACCAGGCGCTGGCCGATGCCGGCTGCGAGCCGAGCTGGCTGTCCGGCGTCTCGATCGGCGCGATCAACGCCTCGATCATCGCCGGCAATGAGCCGAGCCRCCGCCTGCAGCGGCTGGAAGAGTTCTGGCAGACCATCTCGGGCCGCAAGATCTGGTCCTATACGCCTGAAGGCGACATCTACCGCGACATCCGCAACCGCACCTCGTCGTGGATGACGATGGCCATGGGCCAGMCCGGCTTCTTCAAGCCGCGCAATCCCAATCCCTGGTTCGAGCCGCAAGGCGCGGAGGGTGCGACCAGCTTTTACGACACGGCCGAGCTGAAGGACACGCTCGAGAGCCTGATCGACTTCGATATCCTCAACGACGGCAAGAAGCGGCTGAGCGTTGGCGCGGTCAATGTCCGCACCGGCAATTTCGTCTATTTCGATACCGAGAAGGTGCGCATCGGACCCGAGCACATCATGGCCAGCGGCGCGCTGCCGCCGGCCTTTCCGTCGGTCCGCATCGAAGGCGAATATTACTGGGACGGCGGCATCGTCTCCAACACACCGCTGCAGTATCTGCTCGACCAGGACGAAGACCGTTCTTCCCTCGTGTTCCAGGTCGACCTGTTCAGCGCCCGTGGCGTCCTGCCGCGCAGCATGCCGGACGTGCTGTCGCGCCACAAGGACATCATGTATTCCAGCCGCACGCGCCAGAACACCGACAATTTCAAGCGCATCCATAGCCTGAAGATGCGGCTGCTCGATGCGCTCAAGCGCGTGCCGAAGGAGCAGCTGACGCCGGCGGAAGAAGCGCTGATCGCCGACTATTCCGATGCCGGCATCGTCAACATCGTGCACCTCATCTACCAGCACAAAGGCTATGAGGGGCATGCCAAGGACTATGAATTCTCCGGCACTTCGATGCGCGAGCATTGGGAGACAGGCCTGGAAGACACGCAGCGCACCTTGCGCCATCGCAAATGGCTGACGATGCCGACCAATGTCGATGGCGTTGCCATCCACGATCTGCACCGCGAGGATCCGACTTAAGGTCAGGCAAGGAATATCGAAGGACCCTGTCCATACCAGGCACCGTCGAGTTCCTTCACACCCCCCTCTGTCCTGCCGGACATCTCCCCCGCAAAGGGGGGAGATCGGATGTCTCGCCTGCTTTCGCTAATTACCAGCGTTGAAAGATTGGTGCTGACGGTCAAGCTGCCAATCTCCCCCCTTGCGGGGGAGATGTCCGGCAGGACAGAGGGGGGTGCTGTCCCGCAGCGTGATCGAGCATGGCAGGGTCAGCACCCAGGCCAGCAGCAGGTTGCGCACTGTCGACCATTGCAGGCCCGAGCCGTTGGCGGCCATCGTTCCGGCGACGCCCGACGACAGCACATGGGTTGTCGACACCGGCAGACCGAGCCGGTCTGCCATGCCGATGGTCACCATGGCGACGAGCTCTGCCGCCGCACCCTGGCCATAGGTCAGGTGGCTCTTGCCGATCTTCTCGCCGACGGTCACGACGATGCGTTTCCAGCCGACCATGGTGCCGAGGCCAAGCGCCAGGGCCACGGCGACCTTCACCCAGATCGGGATGAACTTCGTCGCGTTGTCGACGGCCTTGTGATAGTCAGTCACCGCCTTGAGATCGGCGGCCTCCATTGGCAGCAACTGCTTCTTGTCGATCAGCTTGAGCGCCTCGCCGATCAGGTAGATGTCGTTACGGGCATTGCTGACCAGATCGGTCGGCACCGTTTCGACGGATGGATACGGCCCCAGCGAAGCGGTCGTGTTGTGGATGTAGGTCTGCAGCGCGACTGTCGTCTGATCGCTCCAGGTCCTCGTGCGCACGGCATCTTGGACGGTCGCCTTTGCGGCCTTCGCATCGGCAATGGTGACACCGGGCTTGACGTATTTGCCCAACGCGGTCTCGACGCTGACCGAAGCCGACTTGTAGGCTTCGAGATAGTTGATGTCGGGCGTACGGTTGAGCGCATAGGCCGTCGGCACGACGCCGATCAGGATCAGCATGATCAGGCCCATGCCTTTCTGGCCGTCATTCGAGCCATGCGCGAAGCTGACCCCGGTGCAGGTGAAGATCAGCAGGGCTCGGATCCACCAGGGTGGCGGAGCGTTGCCCTTCGGAGCTTCGTAGAGCGCCGGATTGCGCACCAGAAGCTTCATTGCATAGAGCAGGATGGCGGCAGCGAAGAAGCCGATGATCGGCGACACCAGCAAGGTCACACCGACATTGGTCGCCTGCGACCAGTCGACGCCGCTGGTGGCGCTGCCGGCCGCCATGAACTGGTTGGCGAGGCCGACGCCGATGATCGAGCCGACCATCGTGTGCGAACTCGACGCCGGCAGGCCGAGGAACCAGGTGCCGAGATTCCACAGGATGGCAGCGACCAGCAGCGCGAACACCATGGCAAAGCCGGAGGAGGAGCCGACCTGCAGGATCAGCTCGACCGGCAGCAGCGACAGGATGCCGAAGGCGACCGCGCCGCTGGAGGTGAGAACGCCAAGGAAATTGAAGGCGCCGGACCACATGACGGCGAATTCGGCCGGCAGGGAGCGCGTGTAGATGACGGTCGCCACCGCATTGGCGGTGTCGTGGAAACCGTTGACGAATTCGAAGCCGAGCGCGATCAGCAAGGCGATGCCGAGCAGGATCCACGGCACGGTCTTGGCCACCGCCAGATCCTGGCTCAACGCGTAACCGACATAGACCACGCCGACCAGAACCAGCACGCCGAAGGCCGGCAGGAACCACTTGGCGCTGCCCGAACTATCCAGCGGATGATCCGGTCTCGGAATGCCCGCCTCACTGGAAATTATGTCCACCATGTCCCACTCCTATTGCATTGCAGCAAAGAACTGAGAAAGACGCTATGTCCGGTCGATGAACCCTGTGTGACGACGACAGCCGGCTTTAATGCATGTCGCCCAAAGGTGACTTCGGGTTTGGATGAACTACGCGCCGGTCGACGCGACGTACTTTTAGGTCTTCGACGCTGCTACAGCGGACCAGGGCTTGTCTTCAGGATCGCCGAGAACAGCGGATCGAAGGCGCGGCTGATCGGCGCCGCGGCCGCGCCGAGCGCGATCGACCAAGGGTCGGTGGTGCCGAGTTGCAGGCGCGGCAGGTTCCGGCCSGGCCGGTCGGCGATCGACGGCAGCAGYGGATGCATCGCCTCGACAAGCCGGCGCGCCAGCGCTTCCGGCGCRCCGCTGGTCAGGATSACGGTCTGCGGRTCGAAGATCGTTTCGATGAGATGCACGCTCCAGCGCAGATCATGCGCSGCMCCATCGATCCAGGCCATCATCCCGGGATTCTCGGCCAGCACCAGGGCGTTCATCTGTTCGTAGATGTCGCTGTCGGCCGGGTTGAGGCCGAGATGCTGGTACAGCGAGGCCAGCGACGCGCGGTGCTCGAGCGGCGTCGAACCGGGGCCGGCCGGCGCCAGCAGCGCCATGCCGATTTCGCCGGCATTGCCGTGGCCGCCGCTGTAGAGTTCGCCATTGAGGATCAGCCCGGCGCCGATGCCGTAGCCGACATAAAGGCAGACCGCGTGATCGACTCCATGCGCGGCGCCGACGATGCGCTCCGCCGTGGCGCAGGCGGCGGCATCGTTCTGCAGGCCGACATTCAGTCCCGTGCCTTTGGCCAGCGTCTCCAGCAATGGAAATTTTTGCCAGGCCGGCATCATCCATTTGTCGTCCGAATCCTTCAGTCCGAAAGGTCCGGGCATGGCAACGCCGAGACCGACCAGCCGTTTTTCCGACTGGGCCGAAATGCTGGCCAGGTCGCGACGGACACCAGCGATCAGCTCAAGGATGATCTCGACGCCCGTCGACGGCTCATCGAAAGGCAGGTTCGCCTCGGCCCGCGCCAGCACGCTGCCCATCAGGTCGACGGCGACCGCCCGTGTCAGGTGACGGTCGATATGCAGGCCGATGGCGAAGGCGCCTTCGGGCACCAGCCTGTACGGCGTCGAGGGTTGCCCCCTGCCCTTGCGTACCGCATCGAGCGCGACAACCAGGCCRTCGCKTTCGAGATCCTCGATRATGTTSGAMACSGCYTGYTTGGTSAGCTGCGTCGCCCGCGCCAGGTCGGCRCGCGAMAGCGCRCCRTTGAGMCGCARCGCCTCGATCATGACMCGGCGGTTGTGCGCGCTGGTGCCTTCCTGATTGGTGCCGCTTTTGGCGCGGATCGGGCTGATGTCGTCCACCGGCGTTTCCCCTCTTGACTCCATTAGAATATTGATCGACTAATTAAGTCAAGCGAGTTGACTTAATGCAAACCGAATGACCCAGAATAAGATGGCAAAGGCTCCCAGCCTGTCGCCACTGGTCAGCCGGGTAACCATCAGGTCACGCGACATGGATCCGGGAAGGCGATGCGAAATATCGGCATCGCCGGCCCATCAACGCCGGAAATGGGAGAAGTAGATGCTTAAGACAATCACCAAAACACTGGTCGGCGCGGTCTTCGCGGGAGGACTGCTCGTCCCCCACGCCTTCGCCGAAACGACGCTCAACGCGCTCTTCATGGCGCAGGCTGCCTACAGCGAGGCCGATGTCCGCGCCATGACGGATGCCTTCACCAAGGCCAACCCGGACGTCAAGGTCAATCTCGAATTCGTTCCCTATGAAGGCCTSCACGACAAGACCGTGCTSGCGCAAGGSTCGGGCGGCGGCTACGACGTCGTGCTSTTCGACGTCATCTGGCCGGCCGARTAYGCCACCAACAAGGTGYTGGTCGACGWSTCGTCSAAGATYACCGAMGACATGAAGAARGGCGTGCTGCCCGGCGCCTGGACCACSGTCCAGTATGACGGCAARTAYTAYGGCATGCCCTGGATCCTCGACACCAAATACCTGTTCTACAACAAGGAAATCCTGGAAAAGGCCGGCATCAAGGCGCCGCCGAAGACTTGGGAAGAGCTCGGCGCACAGGCCAAGATCATCCAGGACAAGGGCCTGCTGAAGACGCCGATCGCCTGGAGCTGGTCGCAGGCCGAAGCGGCGATCTGCGACTACGCCACATTGGTCAGCGCCTATGGCGGCGACTTCCTCAAGGACGGCAAGCCGGACTTCCAGAATGGCGGCGGCCTCTCGGCGCTGAAATACATGGTCGACAGCTACAAATCCGGCCTCACCAACCCGAATTCCAAGGAATTCCTGGAAGAGGACGTGCGCAAGGTCTTTGAGAACGGCGACGCCGCCTTCGCGCTGAACTGGACCTACATGTACAATATGGCCAACGATCCGAAGGACTCGAAGGTCGTGGGCAAGGTCGGCGTCGTGCCGGCGCCGGGCGTCACGGGCATCAGCGACGTGTCGGCCGTCAACGGCTCGATGGGCCTCGGCGTCACCGCGGTCTCGAAGCATCCGGACGAAGCCTGGAAATACATCGCCTTCATGACCTCGCAGGCGACGCAGAACCAATATGCCAAGCTCTCGCTGCCGATCTGGGCCTCGTCCTATGACGACCCGGCGGTCACCAAGGGCCAGGAAGAGCTGATCGCCGCCGCCAAGCTCGGTCTGGCCGCCATGTATCCGCGYCCGACCACGCCGAAATACCAGGAGCTGTCGACCGCGCTGCAGCAGGCGATCCAGGAATCGCTGCTCGGCCAGTCCTCGCC